>NZ_AGVX02000132.1 GCF_000239155.1 Actinoalloteichus spitiensis RMV-1378 | reverse complement strand
GTCCCGGTTCCGCCGGCCGCCGTGCCGGCGGAACCGGCCCCTTCCTCGCCCCGCATCTCATCCACCTGACTGTGCCCGCTCCGTCAGCCTGACCACTGGCCGGTCTCCCCCCGCTCCCTCAGCCACCGCGATGGCGCCCACCGGTCGGCGCGACGGGCCGCTCCGACTCCCGCATCCGAGGGCACGCCCCCGCCGTCGCGCCGCTGGTCGTCGTCCGCACGGCCTGGCCGGCGGCGCCCGTGCCGTTCAGGCCGCGCCCAGCCTGCTCCGCAGGAAGGCGATGTCCGCGGCCTGCCCCTCGGACGGAGTCTCCACCACCACCGGGGCGTTCGCCGCCGAGCAGACGCTGACCAGCAGCTCCGGGTTGATGGTGCCGTTGGCGATGTTGGCGTGGCGGTCACGGGAGGAACCGAACGGGTCGCGGGAGCTGTTCAGGTGCACCAGGTCGATCCGACCGGTGATGGACCGCACCCGGTCGACCACGTCGCCCAGGTCCTCGCCCGCCGCGAAGGCGTGGCAGGTGTCGAGGCAGAAGCCCGGTTCGTACTCACCGATCGCGTCCCACAGACGGGCCAGCACGTCGAACCTCCTGGCGAGCGCACCGTCCCCTCCCGCCGTGTTCTCCACCAGGACGGGGACCGGGAAGCCGCCCTCGGCGTGCTGCCGGCCGAACAGCTTCCGCCAGTTCTCGATCCCGACGTCCTCCGGCTCGCCCTTGCGTACGTGGCCGCCGTGCACGACCAGGCCGGCCGCGCCGGAGGCGGCCGCGGCCTCGGCATGGGACAGCAGGAGCTTGCGGGAGGGGATCCGGATCCGGTTGTTGGTGGAGGCGACGTTGATGACGTAGGGCGAGTGCACGACGAGCCCGACCCCGGCGGCGCGGAGCGCCTCCGCCTGGGGGTGGGGAGTGGCGGCCTTCCAGCTCTTGGGGTCCGCGAGGAAGACCTGCACGACCTCGGCGCCCCTGGCCTCGGCCTCGTTGAGCGGATCGTCGTCACCGACGTGGGCACCGATGAGCATGGCCCCGAGCCTAGCTGCCCGGATGCTCCCGTGGGCCGATCAGTGGCGCCGGTCGCCCGGTGCGCCCCGGCTCTCCCCTCGGGAGGGGAGGCCTGAGGACCCGGCGTCGCCGACGCTGCTACGGTGGTCGCCGTTGCTGACGCGACGACCCTCCTGCCACGGAGAGCCCGTGGCCACCAAGCCCACAGGAGGTGAAGGTCAGTCATGCGTCATTACGAGGTCATGGTCATCCTGGACCCGAGTCTGGACGAGCGCACCGTGGCTCCCTCGCTCGACACCTTCCTCAACGTCATCCGCACCGGAGGCGGCGAGGTCGAGAACGTCGAGGTGTGGGGTCGCCGTCGCCTCTCCTTCGAGATCAACAAGCACAGCGAGGGCATCTACGCCGTCCTCGACCTGCGTGCCGACTCCGACACGGTGAAGGAGCTGGACCGCCAGCTCTCCCTGACCGAGTCGGTGCTCCGGACCAAGGTGCTCCGCCGCGAGACCGCCAAGTCCTGACCAGCGAGAGGCGTGACCCACGATGGCCGGTGACACGGTAATCACGGTGGTCGGCAACCTCACCGCCGACCCGGACCTGCGGTTCACCAAGACCGGCGCGGCGGTGGCCAGCTTCACGGTCGCCTCCACCCCGCGCACCTTCGACCGCCAGAGCGGCGAGTGGAAGGACGGCGAGGCGCTGTTCCTGCGGTGCAGCATCTGGCGCCAGGCGGCGGAGAACGTCGCCGAGTCGCTGCAGCGGGGCATGCGGGTCGTCGTGCAGGGCCGGCTCAAGCAGCGCAGCTTCGAGTCCAACGGTGAGAAGCGCACCGTGATCGAGATGGACGTCGACGAGATCGGCCCGTCGCTGCGCTACGCCACGGCGAAGGTGAACAAGGTCAGCCGAGGCGGCGGTTCCGGCGGATTCGGTGGCGGTACGCCCGCCGCTCCCGCGGACGACCCGTGGGGCTCCGCGCCGCCGGCTGGTCCCAGCGGCAACAGTGGCGGATACGACGACGAGCCGCCGTTCTGATCCGTCCCGGATCAGCCACGGCACGCGCCGCCCCGTCGAAGATCTGACGAGTTTCAGGAGTAACACCAGATGGCCAAGCCCCCCGTTCGCAAGCCCAAGAAGAAGGTTTGCGTCTTCTGCAAGGACGCCCGGAAGGGTGTCTTGACGAACATCGACTACAAGGACACCACGCTGCTGCGGAAGTACATCTCCGACCGCGGCAAGATCCGCGCCCGTCGGGTGACCGGCAACTGCAGCCAGCACCAGCGTGATGTCGCCGTCGCGGTGAAGAACGCCCGCGAGATGGCGTTGCTGCCCTACACCTCCACCGCTCGCTGACCAGGAAGAGGATCGAAGATGAAGCTCATCCTCACCACGGACGTGACGGGACTCGGTGGCCCGGGCGACATCGTCGAGGTCAAGGACGGCTACGGCCGCAACTACCTCGTTCCCCGCGGCTACGCCATCCTGGCGACCAAGGGCGCGGAGAAGCAGGTGGCCACGATCCGCCGTTCCCAGGAGGCCCGGCGGATCCGTGACCTCGACCACGCCAAGGAGGTCAAGGCGACGCTGGACAACCTCGGACCGGTCCGGTACGCGGTCCGCGCCAGCGCCGACTCCGGCAAGCTGTTCGGCTCGGTCACCACGGCCGACGTCGTCTCGGCCGTCAAGGCCGCCGGCGGCCCCCTGCTCGACAAGCGGGCCGTGCAGCTGCGCGGCCACATCAAGAAGACCGGCAAGTACGGCGTTGACGTCCGGCTCCACCCCGACGTCAAGGTCGACCTGCGGCTCGAGGTCGTCGCCGCGAGCTGAGGCTCCGCCGCCGGGCGAACCCCGGCGGGCGGTGCCGTTGTCACCGACGGACCCCCACGTGTCCCGCTCCGGACCGGGAGCGACACGTGGGGTCCGTGTCGTTCCGGCCCTCCGCGCGTGGTCGTCCGCTCCCGGCGCTCCCCCCCGATGAGGAACAGGAGCGACACGCCGAACTCACAACTTGGACCGACACGCCGCAGATCGGGCCGTCGGTTTATCCACAAGTTATCCACAGCCCCTGACCTGCACTGATGTCGGGGGCGCCGTGAGTTGTCCCCAAGTTATCCCCAGTTCTCCACCGAAATGTGGGCAACCTGCCCCGGGTTGTCCCCAGGTTGTCCACAGGCTGCCCCCATGCCTGTTTGCCTGGGCACGCCGGGGCGCCCTAGCGTGCCGCCACGGGGGTACGCGGTGCTGTCACGCCCAGCTGGGGCCGGGGCCAGACCGAGACCGACACCACAGGAGTTCGAGGGGGACAGGTGGCGCTGACCGACGAGCGGGCTGCCACGCCGGAGGGCTTCGAGCGGCAGCCACCCCAGGACCTGACGGCCGAACAGTCGGTGCTGGGCGGCATGCTGTTGAGCAAGGACGCGATCGCCGACGTGGTCGAGGTCATCACGCCCAACGACTTCTACCGCCCGGCCCACCAGGCGATCTACGACTGCGTCCTCGACCTCTACGGCCGGGGTGAACCGGCCGACCCGATCACGGTCTCGGCCGAACTGGAACGCCGGGGCGAGCTGACCCGGGTCGGCGGCGCCCCCTACATCCACACCCTGATCGCCACCGTCCCCACGGCGGCCAACGCGGGGTACTACGCCGAGATCGTCGCGGAGAAGGCGGTGCTGCGACGCCTCGTCGAGGCCGGCACCCGCATCGTCCAGCTCGGCTACCACGGCGCCGAGGGCGCCGACATCGACGACGTGGTCGACCGTGCCCAGGCCTCCATCTACGAGGTGACCGAGCGGCGCACCTCCGAGGACTACTCGGTGTTGGAGGACCTGCTCCAGCCCACGATGGACGAGATCGACGCCATCGCCTCCCGAGGGGGGATGTCCCTCGGGGTCCCCAGCGGCTTCACCGACCTGGACGCGGTGACCAACGGTCTCCACCCCGGCCAGATGATCATCGTGGCCGCGCGTCCCGGTGTCGGCAAGTCCACGCTGGGGCTCGACTTCGCCAGGTCCTGCTCCATCAAGCACGGCATGACCAGCGTCATCTTCTCCCTGGAGATGAGCAAGACCGAGATCGTGATGCGGATGCTCTCGGCGGAGGCGCGGATCCGGCTCCAGGACATGCGGGGCGGCCGGATGTCCGACGACGACTGGACCCGGTTGGCCCGGCGGATGAGCGAGGTGAGCGAGGCGCCGCTGTTCGTGGACGACTCGCCCAACCTGACCATGATGGAGATCCGGGCCAAGGCGCGGCGTCTGAAGCAGCGCAACGACCTCAAACTCGTCGTCGTCGACTACCTCCAGCTGATGACCTCGGGCAAACGGGTGGAGTCCCGCCAGCAGGAGGTCTCGGAGTTCTCCCGGAACCTCAAGCTCCTGGCCAAGGAGTTGGAGGTGCCGGTGGTGGCGATCAGCCAGCTGAACCGTGGCCCCGAGCAGCGCACCGACAAGCGCCCGATGCTCTCCGACCTGCGGGAGTCCGGCTCGCTGGAACAGGACGCCGACATGGTCCTGCTGATCAACCGCCCGGACGCCTGGGAACGGGACGACCCCCGGATGGGCGAGGCCGACCTGATCCTGGCCAAGCACCGCGCTGGCCCGACGTCGACGATCACCGTGGCCCACCAGCTGCACTACAGCCGGTTCGTGGACATGGCCCAGACCTGACCCCGGCACCTGACGAAGGCCTGGCCCTGTGGCGCGTTCCTGGTCCGCCGGTCACCGGTGGCCGACGTGCCCTCCTGGAGCGGGTTGGCGCCACACCCGTGATCGGCCGCCCCGCGCGGGGGTCGCCGGACAGCCACGACGAAGAACAGGGACGGTCGCCCTCGCCTCGACGGGCTGGAGTGTTCCGGCACTTCCCCACCGAGGAGGAGCTCCTCGCCGCCGTGCTGGAGGACTACGTCGCCGAGCGGGTGGAACCGGTTCTGCGGCGCGCCGCCGCTTGACCGCGACCCGCGCCGCGCGCTGGCCACCGTGCTGGCGGAGGGCACCGCCGCGTTCGTCGAGCACCCGAGGATGTTCGAGCTGGTCGGCGGAGGCCAGGCCGCCGCCATCGCCAGCCGCTACCCGCACCCTCTTGACGAGGTGTTGACCCGGGCCAGGCAGGCGGGCGTGGTGCGCGCCGACCTGACCCCGGGAGACTTCCCCTGCCTGGTCGCCATGCTCGTCGCGAGCGCGGACCACGTCGGTCGGGGCTGGTCCCACTACCTCGCGCTCGTGCTCGACAGCCTGTCCCCGCCGGGCCAGCACGCCGCTGCCCCGGCGCCGGGAACCTGATCCCGCCCGAGCCGCGACGGCGGTTCGAAATGGCAGTCCCCCGAACCTTGGGCCGGTCCTCGTGGCGCCCCTGACGGGATGACCGCGCCGGCAGGTCAGGACGACCGCGGTGCCGCCCCGGTGGGGACCGGCGGGCACCTCGGGCGGCGGAGGTGGTGGGCACGACCCCGCGCCCACCGAGCGGCGCCGCCGCCCGCCCCCTGAGGCCCACCGGTCGGACGAGCCGCGAACGCGGCCACCCGAACCACCGTCGTCAGGCCCCGGCCAGCCACGCGGCGACCCGAACCACCCTGTGCTTGATCCATGCGGCGGGTGGCCCCGTCAGCACGGCACCCACGGGGCGACCGCCTCCCCGGAACAGCTGGACGACGGCGTTCCGGCGGCCGAGAGCCACGTCCAGACCGAGGTCACGGATGCGGGCCGGTTTCCCCGCCCGCCCCCGCAGGGTTCGTGCCAGGTCCACCGCGGCGTGGCGCCCCATCGGTAGAGCGGCCTGGCAGGACATCCGCGTCTCCCCACCCGTCACGGTCGGCCCGCTCGCGCTGTCACCCACTCCGTACACCTCGGGATGCGACACCGAACGCAGCCGCGCGTCCACGACGAGACGCCCGAGCTCGTCGGTCCGCAACGCCGAACGCGCGGCGAGCGGTGGTACCCGGAAACCGCCGGCCCACACGAGGGCGGTGCACCCGAGCCGCAGCCCCTCGGCCGTCACCACCCCGTCCCGCTCGACCGCCGTGACCCGCTGGTGCTCGCGAACCCTGACACCCAGCCGCGCGAAGGTCCGACTCAGGTGACGCCGCGCCCCAGGAGACAGCCCGTCCCCCAGCTCCGATCGGGTCACCAGTTCGACCGACAGGTCGGGCCTGGCCTCCGCGAGTTCGGCCGCCACCTCGACACCCGTGAGCCCCGCGCCGACGACCACCACCCCCGCCCCGGCCGGCAGCTCGTCGAGCCGCTCCCGGAGCCGGGTGGCGCCCTCCACGTCGGCCACCGCGAAGCCGTGTTCGCGGAGCCCGGGGACGGCGTCGAGGTCAGCGGTGCTGCCGAGCGCGTACACGAGCGAGTCGTAGGTGATCCTGCCGGGGCGGTCGATCAGGGTCACCGCACGCGCCTCGGCGTCGATCTCCGCCACCTCGCCCACGACGAGGTCCACCCCGCTGCCGGCGAGCGCGCGGGACAACGGCTGGCCTGGCGGCACCTGCCGGGCCGCGACCTGGTGCAGCCGCACCCGCTCGACGAAACGCTCGGACCTGTTGACCAACGTCACGCGGACGTCGGACCCGCGCAAGAGCTTCGCGGCTCGTCGGGCGGCCGTCAAACCCGCGTAGCCGGCGCCCAGGACGACGATGTGGTGCGTCATGGTCGTTCCCCTTTCCGTCACCGGGATGACCAGGACGGAGGCCGTCATGTGACAGGAAACGGGCGTGACGCCCGTCACCCCAACTGGGCGGCGGCGAACCTCAGCTTCTCGGGGTTGAGAACGACCCGAACCGCGGTGACCTGCTCGCCGTCCGTATCGATCGCCAGCACACCGAGCAGGTTTCCCTCGATCATGAGGAGAACACCGAGCTCCCCGTTCACCTCGGCGAACCGCGTGGTGACACGGGCCGCCCTCGGGTGGCGGGGGAGAGCCGTCAGGTACCGCGCCAGGGCACCCCGACCCGCCACCGGCCGCCGGGCGGCCTTCTCCAGACCGCCACCGTCGGCCCAGGACACCGCGTCCTCGGCGAGGAGGTCCTCCAACCCCTGAAGGTCCCCCTCGACGGCCGCCGTCAGAAAGCGCTCCACCACCCTCCGCCGCTGCTCGGGATCGACGGAGAACCGGCCACGAGCGTCGGAGAGCCGGACCCGCGCCCTGCGGTGCAGTTGCCGGGACCCCGCCTCGCTGACACCGAGGACCTCCGCGATCTCGCGGTGCGAGTGGCCGAAGGCCTCACGCAGGACGAAGACGGCACGTTCCGGAGGTGTGAGCCGTTCGAGCATCACGAGCACGGCCAACGAGATCGAGTCCCGCTGTTCCACCGTCTCCAGCGGCCCCACCCCGTCGCGGTCGGTGAGCACCGGCTCCGGCAGCCACGGCCCGACGTAGTTCTCCCGTCGGGCCCGAGCGGAGGACAACCTGTTCAGGCACAGGTTGGTGGTGACACGGGTGAGCCAGGCCTGGGGCGACACGAGTTCCTCCCGGTCAGCCCCGTACCAGCGGAGGAAGGCGTCCTGCGTCACGTCCTCGGCCTCGGCGGCCGACCCCAGCATGCGGTAGGCCAGCCCGAAGATGCGGGGTCGCTGTTCCTCGAACACTGCCAGGTCCGGATCACCGGTCTCCACGACGGGATCGTAAACGCTCGCCCCGCTCCCGACCCGGCCTCCGAGACGACCGAGGGCAGCGACGGTACGTCACCCCTGGCCGGCGACGGCGCGTCCCCCACGCCGTTCCGGTCACCGGTTCGCGAACATCCCGAGAACCACCAGCAGCGCGACGACGCCGACGGGAACGAGTGCCGAGCGGCCGAGCCAACGCCAGAACCACCGGCGCAGGGGGTTCGCCTCGGCGGGCAGTGACCGCAGGACCACGGCGGGCGAGGGACCGACCTTGAGGAAGAACCACAGCCGTTGCACCCGGAACCGGGGGAACCGCCACGCCGGCACACCGGCTCCGGTGCGAAGCCGGCGGGCCAGGTGGTCCAGTTCCCGACGCCAACCGCGGATCCGGGCAGACCGGACGAAGGCGTCCTCGGAGAGCCGGCGGAGGGCGACCGACATCACCAGACCCCAGCCGACCAGCAGCGGTGGGCCAGCCACCAGCAGCCCGAGCGCTCCCCTCGGGGGGAGCGAGACGAGCACGAGGACGAAGACGAGCGCCACGAGGACGAGCCCGATGAGGACCGAGTCGGGCTTCGAGGCCCGGTGCCGCTGCTCGAGGGAGGTGGACCGCGCGTACCACGCGTCCATCCGGGCGTGGACCGCGTCGATCCGCGCCCAGTCGTGGGAAGCGCTGCCCCGGACCGGCCGCCCCGACCAGGCCGCCAGCGCGACCTCCGCCGCGTTCCGATCCGCCACCGCCCGCCGGTACTCCGCCCCGACGGGTCCCCACCGGTCGGTCAGCGGGCGCAGCGTCGTCCACCACACCAGGGCGAGCAAAGCCCCCCAGCCCACCACCACGAGGCCCAAGGTCGCCATCCCGGCGCCCCGCGCGGAGAACACCGCGACCAGGCCCACCACGGCGCCCAGCAGCGTCCCCACCACCCCCGCCGCGAGGGAACCCGCACCGACGGAGGTCAGGTGCCGCCAGGACACCGCGACCACCCGCTCGTCGAGTTCCCGGAGCCGGGCGAGTGCTGGCTCGTCGTCCACACCGTCTCCTCCCACCGGATGTCGGCCACTGCCACCCCCGTCGGTGGGACGGCGGCCCGTCCGACGCGGTTCCACCGGGACGCACCGCGTGCTCGAACGAGCCCACCGGGCGATGTGGGCCGCCCCGCCGCCCCAGCGGCGGTGGGACCGGACCCGGGGCTCACGAGCAGGGCGGCACCGGGGCCACCCGCGCGAGTGCGGCTCCCCCTCCCCGGGCCCGCACTCGGTCTCCTCCGGCGAGGGTGGCCCACCAAGGCAAGCCTGATCATCCGTTCAGTTGAAGGGTGCTACTCGATCGACTGATCGTCACCCGCTCGGTCGCGGCCGAACGAGACAAAACCGCGCAACGCCGCGACTCCCGTCCCACTTCCGAGGAGGTCTTCACGCCGAGCCAACTACCCGTCGTCAACAGGACAACAGAATCCCACCCTACCGAGTGGTAGCGGCGCGCTTGAACTGTTCGTGCTTCCGGGGGAAGCTCAGCCCCAGTGCTCCGTTCGGCGGAAGGTATGGGGCCACATGGGTGCCGTGGGGACGGCGGCACGGCGGGGGACCGGGACGGTCTGGGACGAGCTCGTCGCGGAACTACCGGTGGGAGTGCTGCTGGAGGACGAACGCGGCGACATGATCGCCGCGAACGAGCTCGCCGGAGCCTTGCTCGGGTTGAGCCGCGAAGGGCTGCTCAACGGGAGGAGGCCGGCGGGTTGGGCGCTGCGTGACGACTCCGGAGCCCCGTTGCCGGACACCTGCGCACTGCTGACCCAGCTCCGCAGGAACCCTGGAACCCTGACCATGCCCCTTGTCGTACGACACCCCGCCACCCCGGAGACCCGGCTGATCGGCACCTACCACCTGGTGAGCCACCGGGGTCGCCCGGCGCTGCTGGTCCTGCTTCGCCCGGTCGACAGCACCGCGCTCGGTGAGGACGTCGGAAAGGACCCCCTCACCGGGCTCCCGGGCCGCGCCCTGCTCTTCGACCGGCTGGAACAGGCCCTCGCCCGTGCCGACGTGCACGGAACCCTGGTCACCCTCGTCCTGCTCGACGTGCAGCAACTCGCCCTGTTCAACAGCAGGCACGGATTCCAGCGCGGTGACGAGCTGCTGCACCTCATCGCGATGAGGCTCCGCACCGGGATGCGCCGGGACCACACCGTCGCCCGGTACGGCAGTGACGAGTTCGCCGTGATCGCCGAACACCCCCGGGGCAACGGCGCTCCCATCGCGCTCCGGGCGCGGGAGGTCGTCAGCCAGCCGACACGGCTCGGAGGCGCCCGCCC
>NZ_AGVX02000133.1 GCF_000239155.1 Actinoalloteichus spitiensis RMV-1378 | reverse complement strand
TGGCCTGGTGGCCCGCCGGCCACCAGGCGACCACGCTGCGGGTGGAGGCCAGCCCGCTCGGTGTCGTCCTGCGCCCCGAGGACACCCCCACCCAGCCCCTCGGGATTCCCCCCGTCCAGGCTCGCCGCCTGGCCGGAGCACTCGTGGTGGCCCACGCCCACGCGGTGGCCACCGTCCTGACCACCGGGCCGGAACTGGTGGCCTCGCTGATGGTCACCTGCCTGCCCGGCCTCGGGGGCAAGCTGCTCACCCTGGCCTCCCCCGGGCTGGAACCACGGCGGTGGGCCCTGCCCACCACCTGGCAGCCCACCCGCCCCGAGGATCCCCCGCTCATCCGCCCGGAGGCCGCCGGCGCGCTCCTCGCCCGCGCCGCCGGCCAGGCACCAACCGACCGAACCGCTTCTCCCCTGCCCTGATCCGACTCCCAGCACCGGCACCGGGATCGGACGTCGTGCACGGCGGCGGGTGCCCCGTGGCCGGATCGGCCACCGTCCTCCAGGCGCACGGCCTCGGCAGGAACCGGCGACCAGGTGGCCGGTTCGAGGGCACCAGCCCTGCTCGGCGGAGCAGCGGTGGCGGGGAGCGGACCGAGCCGGTGTCAGCGCGCGGGCAGGGCGATGCTGGCCGGCAGCCCCGCCTCCCCGGACTCCGTGATGCCCCGCAGCGCGGTGATGGTGGCCCGGCCGGCGGCGAGGTGCGCGGCGTCCGTCCCGGGCGCGAAGTCGGGTTCCCCGACCATCGTGGTCATCCGCAGTTCGCTGTCGTCACCGCGTTCCACCCGCGTCTGCACCGCACCGAAATGGCCGAGGCGGGCCCGGTACAACGAGTCGCACGGCCCCACGTCGTTGGGCACGTTCAGGTTGAACACCGTGCCGGCGGCGCACTCGGCGAGGAGGTGTCGGAGCGCGACGGGCACCACGTCCGCGGCCGTCTCCCAGTGCGGTTCGTCGAGGCCGGCCGACTCGTCCTCCGGGCTGACGTCCAGCGACACGGCGATGCCGCTGACGCCGCCGAGGCCGGCGGTCAGGGCGGCACCGACGGTTCCCGAGTGCAGGACGGCCCGCCCCACGTTCGGCCCCCGGTTGATGCCGGAGAGCACGAGCTGGGGCGGATCGCCGAAGGCGCCCTGGAGGGCGCTGAAGACGATGAACGCCGGTTGGGCGCCGACCGAGTACGCGGGCACCCCGGGGAGGGCGGCGAGGTCGACGCGGTCCGAGGAGACCGCCCCGTCGCGGACGTGGGCGGTCATGGCGGCGCTGCTGCCGCTGGCGTCGTGGGCCGGGGCCGCGACGGTCACCTCCGCGCCCTCCCGGACCGCCACCCCGGCCAACGCGTGCAATCCCGGAGAGCCGATTCCGTCGTCGTTGGTGACCAGCACCCGCACCCTCATCACCGTCCCGCTCCGCGTCCGTGCCTGCTTCCGTCCGCCGCGCCCGTCGACGCACTCCGCCCGGGCCCGGCCCCTCCACTCCGGTTCCCGCCGCACCACGCCCGCCCCGGAGCCTGGCGGGCGGCGACCCGACCAGCACGCGACCTCCTCAGCACACGACCTCCCTCAGGGCGTGGCCTCCTCGACGGGGCGGATCCCGACCAGATCCGACACCGCGAGGATCGCCTCGTCGCCGCCGGTGCCCAGCCCCATGCGGGTGACGTTGACCGCCCCCGCGGCGGCGCCGAGCGCGATGGCGTCCATCACCGAGCCTCCCCTGGCGATGCCCGCCGCCAGGCCCGCCGTCATCGAGTCGCCCGCACCCCGGGGGTCGGCGGCGTCCAGTTGGGGCACCTCCACCTCGTACCAGCGCTGGCCGACCAGCGCGAGCGAGGGGTGGCCGACCCGCGACACCAGCACCGTGTCGGCGCCGGCCCGGCGGAGGCCTTCCATGCCACGTCGGATGTCCCCGAGCTCGAGGCTGGCGGCACGGCCGTCGGCGACGAGTTCCTGGTCGCTGATCTTCACCAGGTCCACGCCGCCCTCCAGGCTGGCGTCGAGCCGGGGCCCGGCCAGGTCCACCAGCACCTGGCAGCCGGTGGCCGACAGGTTCGCGGCCAGCCTGCGGTAGACGCCGGTGGGGAGCACGTGCTCGCCCGCCGGCCCGGAGAGGATCGCGACCCGGCTGCGCAGCCCCTCGGTGAACGCCGACTCGTACAACCGGTCGACCTCGTGCCGTCCCAGGGCATCGCAGGGTGACTCCACGATCTCCACCCGCCCACCACCCCGGCGGTCGTGCACGTACCCGCCGTTCTGGCTGGAGATCCGTTCCCCGGTGAGCTCGATTCCCTCGCCGCTGATCAGGCTGGCCAGCACCTGGCCGATCTCCCCGCCCAGTCCGGCCACCAGCCGGACCGGCACGTCGAGGGAACGGAGCATCCTGGCCTGCCAGACACCCTGCCCACCCGGGTGGAGGTGGATGTCCGGTCGGCCGCCCCGGTCCTCGATGGTCACCGTCAGCTGCGGCGACGGCGCGAAGATCATCACGGCGTCGCTCATGCTGTCGACCTACCCCGGGCCGGCGGCGCGGAAACCGCCCCGGGGCGACGCGGAGCCGTGCGCGTGGGGCGGAGCGCCGCGCAGCCGACCCGCACCGCGTTGCACCGGACGAGGGCTCCCACTACTCCGTTCGCACCCGGATGCCGGGCACGGCACATAGCCGGAGCCGAACGGGGAAACCCGGACGGGTGTCGACGACGACCACGCCTGGCCACACCGGGAGGAGACCGCGACGATGACGGCCACCACCCACGCGGTGCCCGCGATCCGCACCCCCGACGACGCCGCGCCGCCCGACAGCGCGAGCCTGCGGCGCTACCGCCGCACCGCCGACTACCTCGCCGCCGCGATGATCTACCTGCGGGGCAACCACCTGCTGCGGGAACCGCTCCGCCGGGAACACCTGAAACCGAGGCTGCTCGGCCACTGGGGGACCTGCCCCGGGATCACCTACCTCTACAGCGGCCTGAACCGGCTGGTCCGGCGCACCGGTCAGCGGACCCTGCTCGTGACCGGCCCCGGCCACGGTGCGCCGGCGGTCCACGCGAACCTCTGGTTGGAGGGCACCCACCAGGACCACGACCCGGCCCTGTCCCGGGACGGGCGGGGGCTGGCCCGGCTCGTGGACGGCTTCTCGTGGCCCGGTGGGTTCCCCAGCCACCTCTCCCCCGAGGTCCCGGGGGTGATCCACGAGGGCGGCGAACTCGGCTACGCGTTGTCCACCGCGTTCGGCGCGGCCATGGACAACCCGGACCTGCTGGTGGCCTGCCTGGTCGGTGACGGTGAGGCCGAGACCGGGCCGACGGCGGCCTCCTGGCACGGCTCGAAGTACCTGGACCCCGTCACCGGGGGCGTGGTGCTGCCCGTCCTGCACCGCAACGGCTACAAGATCTCCTCGCCCACCGTGTTCGGGACGATGGACGACGAGGAGGTCATCGCCTACCTCGCCGGCGCCGGCTGGTCCCCCCTGTTGGTGGACGTCGAGAGCACCGACGACCCGGACGCCCTGCTGTCGGCCACCCTCGACCGCGCCCACGAGGAGATCAGGACGGTCCAGGCCAGCTACCGGCGCGGCGCGGGGGCACTGTCCCGGCCGGTGTGGCCGATGATCGTGCTGCGCAGCCCGAAGGGGTGGGGCGCGCCGGAGCACGACGTCGACGGCACACCACTGGCGGGGACCTTCCACGCCCACCAGGTCCCGCTGGACGACGTCCACGACGATCCGGCTCAGTTGCGGCTGCTGGAACGCTGGTTGCGTTCCTACCGGCCGGAGGAACTGTTCGACGAGGCCGGCCGCCCCCGCTCCGACGTCATCTCGGTGCCCCCGAACGGGGACCTCCGCCTGGGCAGCGTCCCCGAGGCCAACGGGGGACGGCTGCTCCGCCCCCTCCCGCTGCCCCCGGTCGAGGAGCACGCCGTCGACGTCCCCGAGCCGGGCGGGGCCACCGTCGGCGCCACCCCGGTGCTCGGCGCCTGGCTGGCGGACCTGGTGCGCCGCACCGAGGAGACCCGGGACTTCCGCGTCGTCTGCCCGGACGAACTGGTCTCCAACAAGCTCGGCGCGATCCTCGACGTCACCGACCGGGCCTACACCTGGCCGGTCGACGAGTACGCCGAACACCTCGGCCGGGCCGGGCGGGTGCTGGAGGTCCTCTCCGAACACCTGTGCCAGGGCTGGCTGGAGGGATACCTGCTCACGGGTCGGCACGGGCTCTTCCCCTGCTACGAGGCGTTCACCTCGATCGTGGACAGCATGGTCAACCAGTACGCCAAGTTCCTCAAGATGTCGGCCGAGGTGCCGTGGCGGGAACCGGTGGCCAGCCTGAACTACCTGTTGACCAGCGAGGGGTGGCGCCAGGAGCACAACGGCTACAGCCACCAGGGGCCTGGCTTCATCAACAACCTGCTCACCAAGAAGGCCTCGGTCAGCCGGGTCTACCTCCCGCCGGACGCCAACACCCTGCTGGTCACGATGCGCCGCTGCCTGGAGTCGCGTGACCGGATCAACCTGGTGGTGGCCGGCAAACAGCCCGGCCCGCAGTGGCTGGACCTGCCCGCCGCCGAGCGGCACTGCCGGGCGGGGGCGGGGGTGTGGGAGTGGGCCTGCCACGACGGGCACGGCGCCGCGAACCCGGCCGAGCCCGACGTGGTGTTGGCCTGCGCCGGGAACATCCCCACCACCGAGGTCCTCGCCGCCGCGTGGCTGCTGCGCCGCCAGGCTCCGTCCCTGCGGGTTCGGGTGGTCAACGTCGTCGACCTGCTCTCGCTCTCGCCGCGCGACCGGCACCCGCACGGGATGTCGGACACCGACTTCACCCGCTGCTTCGGCACCGACGTCCCCGTCGTGTTCGGCTTCCACGGCTACCCCTCCGCCGTGCACGACGTGCTGCACGGGCGCGGGGTCAGCGACCGGGTGCACGTCCACGGCTACCTGGAGGAGGGCACGACCACGACGCCCTTCGACCTGCTCGTCAGCAACCGGATGAGCCGCTACGACCTGGCCGCCGACGCGCTGACCCGGGCGAGCGGCTGGTCCTCGGCGGGCGGTGAACTCGCCGAATCCCTCGCCGGCGACCGCGACCGGCTGCGCCGCTACGCCTACCAGGAGGGGGCCGACGCGCCGGAGTTCACCGAGTGGAGGTGGTCGGCGTGACCAGGGTGCTGACGGTGAACACCGGCTCCTCCAGCCTCCAACTGCACCTGGTGGAGCTTCCGGAACCCCGCGTGGTGGACTCGGCGGCGGTGGAACGCCCACCGGGCAGCGCCGAGGCGGAGCGGGAGCTGGACGGTTTCCTCACCCGCGTCGACCCGGCCGAGGTCGCCGGGGTGGGCCACCGCCTGGTGCACGGTGGACCGGAGGTGCGCGCGCCGACCCTGGTGGACCGCTCCTCGGTGGCGGCGGTCAGGGCGGCGGCGGGGCTGGCCCCGTCCCACGTGCCCGCCGCGCTCCACCTGGTGGACACCCTGCTGACCAAGCTGCCCGACCACCCCCACGTGTGGTGCCCCGACACCGCGTTCCACGCCGAGCTGCCCGAGGTCGCCACCACCTACCCGCTGCCCGCCGAGTGGACCCGGCGGTACGGGCTGCGGCGGTACGGGTTCCACGGGCTGTCCTACGGCTGGGCGCTGCGCCGGGCGACCGCGCTGCTCGGCGACCTCGGCAGACCCGCCGACCAGCTGCTGCTCACCCACCTCGGCGGTGGGTGTTCGGTGAGCGCGGTCCGCGACGGGCGGAGCGTGGACACCTCGATGGGGATGACCCCGCTGGAGGGGATGCCGATGACCACCCGGTCCGGCAGCGTCGACCCGGGCCTGCTGCTCTGGCTCGCCAGCCGGGACGGCGCCGGCCTGCCGTGGGAGGACCTCGACGAGGGGTTGCGGCGACGCTCGGGGTTGCTGGGCCTCTCGGACGGGTTGTCGGCGGACACCCGGGACCTGGTCCGCGCCTCGGAGGCGGGCGAGGGCGCGGCCGCGCTGGCGCTGGACGTGTTCGCCCGGGGGGTGAGCCGTGAGCTGGCCGCCGCCGCCACCAGCCTGGAACGGGTGGACGCCCTCGTGTTCACCGGGGAGATCGGCTGGGACCAGCCCGAGGTGCGCGCGGCGGTGTGCCGGCGGCTGGTCGCCCTGGGAGTCGAGGAGCCGGCGACGGGCAACCGCGGCGAGGACGGGCTGGTGTCGGCGGAGGACGCCCCCGTGCCGGTGCTCCTCGTCGAACCGCGTGAGGAACTGGGCATCGCGGTCGAGACGGCCCGGGTCGTCGACGGGCTGCCCTCCCGGTGAGTGATCGTGGACGTTTCGGGGCTCACCACCCGGGTACGCCCGGCGGAGAAGCGGTCGTCCTCAAGGGGTGACGACCGGCGACGGTCCGACCGACGAGATCGAGGTGAGTACCGATGCCCGGCTGGGACAGCCTCCCGGACACGCTGCGCCGCTCCCCCAAGAAGGCGCAGCGCACCTGGGTGAAGGCGCACGACTCGGCCATCGACAGCTACGGCGAGGGCCGGCGGGCCCACCAGGTGGCCTACGCCGCGCTGAAGCACTCCTACGAGAAGGTGGGCGACCACTGGGAGGCCAAGCCGGAACGGGGTCCCTCGGACTCGCGGGCCCGCCGGGGCGCGAGCAGTTCGCGTGGGCGCTCGCGGTCGGGCGTCGACGCCAACGCGACCAAGGAACACCTCTACGAGGTGGCGAGGAAGCTGGACCTGCCCGGCAGGTCGAAGATGAGCAAGAGCGAGCTGGTGCGGGCGATCGAGCGGACCAACGCCCGGGAAACGGCCCGCGCACGGCGCTGAGGCGGGCCACCCCCGAGCGGGGCCGCATCACCCGTTCGGGGCGGGGATGTCGCCTCCGCCGACCGGACGACTCGGGCAGAATGCGGCAGCGGAGGTCCTCCCGGGCCGAGCCAGACCTGTGACAGCCCCGCACCCCGACCCGTGCCGGTAGCTCCGACGGCACTCCCGGCGCCCAGCTCCCCCAGCGGCACTCGGAGGCGGCGGCTCCGGTGCGTACGGGGTGTGGATGAGTGACGAGTCCGGCAGCGTGACCGTCGATCCGCTGCGGGGGTTGACCGAGGAGCAGGTGGCCACCCGGGTGGCCGAGGGCCGCACCAACGACGTGCCCGCCCGCGCCAGCCGCAGCGTCGCCGAGATCGTCCGCGCGAACGTCCTCACCCGGTTCAACGCCATCATCGGGGTGCTGTTCGCGATCATCCTGGTGATCGGGCCCATCCAGGACGGCCTGTTCGGTTTCGTCATCGTGGTCAACACCGCGATCGGCATCGTGCAGGAGCTGCGGGCCAAGCGGACCCTCGAACGGCTGGCGATCATCGGCGAGGCCCGCCCCAGGGTGGTGCGGGACGGCCGGACCCGCGAGGTGCCGCCCGCCGAGGTGGTGCTGGACGACGTCATCGAACTCGGCGCGGGCGACCAGGTGGTCGTGGACGGCGTCGTCACCACGGCCTCCGGGCTTGAGGTCGACGAGTCGCTGCTCACCGGGGAGGCCGACCCGGTGGTCAAGGAGCCGGGCGACCGGGTGCTCTCCGGCAGCTTCGTGGCCGCCGGCAGCGGCCACTACCAGGCGACCAGGGTGGGCCGGGACGCCTACGCGGCCCGGCTGACCGAGGAGGCGAGCCGTTTCAGCCTGGTGCACTCGGAGCTGCGCTCGGGCATCGACCGCATCCTCCGGTTCATCACCTACCTGCTGGTCCCGGCGGGCGCGCTGATCATCTACAGCCAGTTCACCCTCGCCGACGAGACGCTCCCGGACGCGATACGGGGCATGGTCGCGGCGCTGGTGCCCATGGTGCCGGAGGGGCTCGTCCTGCTGACCAGCATCGCCTTCGCGCTGGGCGTCATCCGGTTGGGCCGGCGGCACTGCCTGGTGCGGGAGCTGCCGGCGATCGAGGGCCTGGCCAGGGTCGACGTGGTGTGCGCGGACAAGACCGGCACCCTCACCGAGACCGGGATGCGGCTGGCCGAACTCCGGGCGGTCGGCGGTGGCCCCCCGGCCGTGGACCCCGCCCGGGTGCTGGCCGGCCTCGCCGCCACCGACCCGAGGCCGAACGCCAGCCTGCAGGCCGTGCGGGAGGCCTTCCCCGCAGCCCCGGGCTGGGAGGTGGCGGCGACGGTGCCGTTCTCCTCCGCCCGCAAGTGGAGCGGGGCCCGGTTCGTCGAGGTCGGCGACTGGGTGCTCGGCGCGCCCGAGGTCCTGCTGCCCGAGGGCGATCCGCTGCTCATCGAGGTCGGCGAGGCCGCCGGTCAGGGGCTGCGGGTGTTGCTGCTGGGCCGGCCCGCCGGCGCGGTGGACGACCCGGCCGGGCCGGGGGTGGTGGAGCCGGCGGCCCTGGTGGTGCTCGAGCAGCGGATCCGGTCGGACGCGCGGGACACCCTGCGGTACTTCGCGGAGCAGAACGTCACCGTCAAGATCATCTCGGGGGACAACGCGACGTCGGTGGGAGCGGTGGCGGCCCACCTGGACCTCCCGGACGCGGACCGGCCGGTGGACTCGCGGGGGCTGCCGACCGACCCCGGGGCGCTGGCCGAGGCCGTGGACGGGCACTCCGTCTTCGGCCGGGTGACGCCGGCGCAGAAGCAGGACATGGTCGGCGCCCTCCAGTCCCGGGGGCACACGGTCGCGATGACCGGAGACGGCGTCAACGACGTGCTCGCCCTCAAGGACGCCGACATCGGGGTCGCGATGGGCTCGGGGAGCCCGGCGAGCCGGTCGGTGGCGCGGATCGTGCTGCTGGACAACCGGTTCGCCACCCTCCCGCACGTGGTCGCCGAGGGGCGCCGGGTCATCGGCAACGTCGAACGGGTCGCCAACCTCTTCCTCACCAAGACGGTGTACTCCGTCCTGCTGGCGATCATGGTCGGGGTCGCGCAGGTGCCCTTCCCGTTCCTGCCCAGGCACCTCACGCTGATCGGGGCGCTCACCATCGGCGTGCCGGCGTTCTTCCTGGCCCTGGCCCCGAACGCGGAGCGGGCGCGCCCCGGTTTCGTCAACCGGGTGATGCGGTTCGCCCTGCCCGCCGGGGTGGTCGCGGCGACGGCGACCTTCGTGACCTACTGGTGGGTCACCGGGCGGGAGGACGGTTCCGCCGAACAGCACGGCACGGCGAGCCTGGTCACCCTCTACGTGGTGGCGACCTGGGTGCTGGTGATCATCGCGCGCCCCTACACGTGGTGGAAGGTCGCGCTGGTGGCCGGCATGGTCGGGGTGTTCCTGCTCGTGCTGGCGTTCCCGTCCTCCCGGGAGTTCTTCGCGCTCGACCCGGGAGGGGTGGGCGCGGTGCTCGCGGCGCTGCTGGTCGCGGCGGTCGCGGTGGTCCTCATCGAACTCGCGTGGACGCTGGACGGGTGGTTGCGCTCCCGACCCGGCTGAGGCGGGACGTTGGTCGGCCCGCCGACCGCTACCCCGGGGTGTGCCCGTGACGCCCGGTGCTCCACGGCGGTGTCCTGCCCACCGGTCAGCGCCAGTCCGAGCGGCAGGGCACCGCGACGTGCCGGGTCCACCGCCAGGCACGGGTGGTGGCGGGGATTCGACGAGTGGCGCCGGTGGGACCGGGGAGCCGCGTTCCGCCGGATGCGGCGGGGTTCGGGACCGGCCGGGTCGTGGGTGCGAGAACCGTGGGCGCGGCCGAGCGGGGACCACCCGACCAGTCCCGTGCCCTGGGGACGGGGCGGTTCGGCTCGGCGGTCGGCCCCGCGGCGGCACCGGCGTCGCTGGGCCGGTCCCCGGTAGCCCGAGCACGCGTGCACGGTCCCGCCCGGTCCGGGCTGGCGGGGGCTGGCGGGTCGGCGCGCAGGGGTCGGCGGCGCGCCCGCTCCCCGTGGGATCACGTCACGTCGTCGTAGTCCCGCCGGATCTCCCTGCTGTCCGTGGCCTGCTCGGGAGCGCCCGGCGTCAGGTCGAGCCGGGAGGGCTCGTCGAGGTCGCCGCCCGCGAGGCCGGCGGCCGCCAGCTTCTTCGCCTTGCGCCGGTCGTGCAGCCACGCGATCTGGCTGGCCGCGCCGAACAGCAGGCACAGCGCGAGCGCGAGCACGACCATCGACACCGGGTCCTGGCCCGGGGTGACCAGCGCGGCGAAGCAGAACAGCGAGAAGATGATGCCCCGCCACCAGCTCTTGATCTTGGTGAAGGGGAGCACCCCCGCGAAGTTGAGCATCACCACCAGCAGGGGGAGCTCGAAGCTGATGCCGAAGATCATCAGGAGCAGCAGGACGAAGCCGATGTACTCCCCACCCGTCAGCGACGTGAAGAACTGGTCGCCGCCGAAGGAGGTCATGAAGCGGAGCCCCTGCGGGGCGACGTTGTAGGCGAGGACCGCGCCCACGGCGAAGAGCACCGACGCGAAACCGACGAACAGCCCGGCGAACTTGCGTTCCTTGGCGTAGAGGCCGGGGGTGATGAAGGCCCAGATCTGGTAGAGCCAGATCGGGGAGCCCAGGACCAGCCCGGCGGCGAAGGCCACCTTCAGCTGGAGCATGAAGACCTCGAAGGGGGCCGTCTGCATCAGCTGGCACTGGCCGTCGTTGGGCTCGAAGCGGATCTCGGTGGGCAGGGCGCAGTAGGGGGCGGTGAGCAGCTCACCGAGTGAGGGCAGCACCCACACCGAGTTGGTGAACCACAGGAAGCCCAGCACCGTGGTCACCACGAGCGCGGCGAAGGCGACCGTGAGCCGGTACCGCAGCTCGTACAGGTGCTCCATCAACGGCATGGTGCCGTCGGGGTTGGCACGCCGTCCCCACCTGCGACCGATCCCGCGACGCCGGAACCTGCTCAGCGTCCTGACCAGGCGCAGTGCCTTCAATCCTCGAACCACGACCGGGGGCCCCGCCGTTTCCGTGAACGCCGGCCGTGATCAGCGGCGGCTGTCGTCAGTGCTCTGCTGCTCGGGCTGGACCGGTTGCGCGTTCGCGACGGGCTGCGCGACGACCGGCTCGCCGGGCGTGATCTGCTGCTGCGGAGCGGGCTGCGCCGGCTGCTGCGCCACCGGCTGCTGCTGCTGCGCCGCCTGGTCCTGGGACTGGGCCGCCTCGTCATCCTGCTTGAAGCCCTTGGTCTCGGCACGCAGGATGCGCGCCGACTGGCCGAGCGACCTGGCCATCTGCGGCAGCTTCGAGGCGCCGAAGAGCAGCACCAGAACGCCAACGATGATCAGGAGCTGCCATCCTCCGATTCCACCCATGGTGGACCTCCTCTCTCACTACCGGCCGATGTTACGCAGCCAGACCCCGATTTCACGAGACCCAGGGGACACCTTAGGCCCCCATGCGCCATTCGGAACGGGCGCGCCCCACGCCCCCGCCCCCTCGTCGGCCCGCTCGAGACGCGCGGACCGCGCGGATACCGACACCCGGGGTGCCGGCGGCGTCACCCTGCGGTGGCCTCCCTCCGGGAAGGTCGACGCCGATCCTCCCGGAGGGGAAGGAAGCGCACCAACCGGATGCGCGCAGGACGACGACCGGGACCACCGGCGCGGGCCGGACCGATGTTCCCCTCGCCGCGAGGAGATCCGCCCCACACCCGAAATAGTTGAACGCTCTACCTTGTTGGTCGGAACAACGGCGGCCGCCCCGCCGCCGCCACGACCCGAACCCAGGAGGGCCACCCGATGACGGCCACGACGACACCACACATCACGATCTCCCCGGAGAGCCAGGAGCAGCTGTTCCGCGCCGCCAGGACCGCGAACACCTTCACCGACGAGCCGGTCACCGACGAGCAGGTGCGGGCCATCTACGACCTGGTGAAGTGGGCGCCGACCTCGATGAACCAGCAGCCGCTGCGGGCGACGCTCGTGCGGTCGCCCGAGGCGCGGGAGCGCCTGGTCGGGCACATGTCCGACGGCAACAAGGAGAAGACCGCCCGCGCGCCGCTGGCCGTCATCCTCACCGCCGACACCGACTTCCACGAGCACCTGCCGAGCCAGTTCCCGCCCGCGCCGAACGCGAAGGACCTCTTCGCCGACCCGGCCGGCCGGGAGGCCTCCGCGCGGCTGAACGCGACCCTCCAGGTCGGCTACTTCATCCTCGGGGTGCGCGCGGCCGGGTTGGCCGCCGGGCCGATGACCGGCTTCGACGCGGCCGGCATCGAGGGTGACTTCTTCCCCGGGGGCACGCACCGGGTGCTCGCGGTGGTCAACGTCGGGCGCCCCGGCCCCGACGCGTGGTACCCGCGACTGCCTCGACTGGAGTACGACCAGGTGGTCAGCTCCGTCTGAGGCACTACCACACCGCCCGCGCTGAGGCGGTCACGACGGGGACACGTTCACGTGCGACTCGCGCACGGTGTCCGGAACGGCCGGTTCGATCCATTGATCGGACCGGCCGTTGTCGTGTATTGAGAGGGAAACACCTGGTCAACCAGGCCCTCAGGGCCTCGTGCGCATTTTTCCGAGCGCAGTCTTTACACCCATCCGGACTACATGCAAGATGTATGCAATCTGCGTTCATCGGGGTACGGGGGTGAGGAAGCTGTGCTCGTCAACAGCGTGATCATGCGGGGCGGCACCAGCAGGGGCCTGTTCTTCCACGAGCGGGACCTCCCCCGGGAGCCCGCCGCCCGCGACGAGGTGATCCTCCGCGCGATGGGCAGCCCCGACCCCCACGGTCGACAGATCGACGGGCTCGGCGGCGCCACCTCCAGCACCAGCAAGGTCGCCATCATCGGCCCTGGCACCCGGGGCGCCGACGTCGACTACGAGTTCTGCCAGGTCTCGATCGACACCGCCGTGGTCGACCGGGGCGGCAACTGCGGGAACCTCTCCGCGGCGGTAGGCCCCTTCGCCGTGGACGAGGGGCTGGTCACCCCCGGGACGGACACCACCCGGGTCCGCATCCACAACACCAACACCGGCAAGATCATCGTGGCCGAGGTCCCCACCAGCGACGGCCGCTTCGACCCCACCGGCGACTTCGCCATCCCCGGAATCCCCGGGACCGGTTCGCGCATCCAGCTCGACTACCTGGACCCCGGTGGCTCCCGCACCGGTTCCCTCCTCCCCACCGGCCGCCCCCAGGAAACCCTGGACGTGCCCGGGCTCGGGGAGATCCCGGTATCCCTGGTCGACGCCGCCAACCCCTTCGTCCTGGTCCGCTGGCGCGACCTCGGACTCACCGGCCGGGAGACCCCCGACGAACTGGACGCCGACGGCGACCTGCTGGCCAGGCTGGAGCACGCCCGCACCACCGGAGCCGTGCGCATGGGACTGGCCGCCAACCAGGAGGAGGCCGCCGCCACCCTCAGGGCGGTCCCGAAACTGGCACTCGTCGGCCCGCCCACCACCTACCCGGCCACCGACGGCAGCACCGTCGACGCGGACACCACCAGCCTCCGGGTGGCGGCGCTGTCCATGGGCCAGGTGCACCGCGCGCTCCCGGTGACCGCCGGCATCTGCCTGGCCGTCGCCGCCGGCGTGCAGGGCACGGTCGTCGCCGAACAACTACCCCCGGACGGCGGCGGGGCGGAACGCGTCATCGGACACCCCTCCGGAACCCTCGCCGTCGCCGCCCAACCCCACCTGACCGCGAACGGCTGGACCGTCGACCGCGTCAGCGTCTTCCGCACCGCCCGGCGACTCATGGCCGGCCAGGTGCACGTCTAGCGCCTCCGCCGACGCCGCCCGACCGGCGGCGCGTCGAAACACCTCCCCGCACCGGCACGACCGGTGTTCCCGGCTGGCCCCGGAACACCGGTCGCGCCGGCGATCCCGCACACCCACCGCCCTTCGCCACACCCACCCCTTCTCCTGGAGGTCGAAGACGCAATGACGCGGCTCTTCCGACGCTGGGGCGCCCCCCTGGCCGTCCTCACCACGGCCGCCCTGCTTGGCGCGGCCTGCGCGACACCCAACCCCCACGGGACGATGGCCGACGCCCACGAGGGCGACTCGCTCCCGTCCCGGGTCCGGGTCCTGATCCCCTACGCCGAAGGAGGCGGAACCGACGTCTGGGGGCGCTTCATCGGCAACCACCTCGGCGCGCACATCGAGACGGGCACGAGGTTCGTCCCCGAGAACGCCCCCGGCGGCGAGAGCATCATCGGCTCCAACCGGTACGCGCGCAGCGCCGGCAACGACGGCTCCGAGGTCCTGGTGTCCTCCGGCACCACGTACTTCCAGTACCTGTTGGGGCGCCCGGAGGTCGAGTTCGACTTCGGCGAGATGCGCCCCCTCGTCATCAACGGCTCCGGCGGGGTCATCTACGGCTCGGTCGAGGGTGGCGTGACGTCGGTGGACGACCTCTTCACCCCCTCGACGCCCCTCCAGTACGGCGGGATCAGCATCACCGGCCTCGACCTCAGCGCCGTCCTCGCCTTCGAGGTGCTGGGACTGGACGTCACCTCCACCTTCGGCTTCGAAGGGCGGGGGCCGGCGCGGCTGGCGATCGAACGCGGCGAGCTCAACGTCGACTACCAGACGACGTCCGGCTTCCTCACCCAGGTGCAGCCGCTCATCGACGAGGGCCGCGCCGTCCCCCTGATGTCGCTGGGGCAGCTCGACGACGCCGGCGAGGTCGTGCGGGACCCGAACGTGCCGGACCTGCCAACCGTGCCCGAGGTGTACGAGGAGCACTACGGCGAACCACCCTCCGGCCCCGGCTGGGACGCCTACAAGACCTTCCTCGCCGCCGGGTTCTCCTACCAGAAGGGGCTGTGGGTCCGCGACGACACCCCGGACTCCGTCGTGCGCCCGGTCTTCGACGCGGTGCGCGAACTCCAACAGGACGAGACGTTCCTCGAACAGGGCCGCGAGGTCCTCGGCGGCTACCCCCTCTACCCCGGTGACGAGGTGGAGGAGTCGGTGCGCAACGCCCTGCGCCTCGACGACTCCGTGCGCGAGTACGTCCTCGACCTGCTCGCCGAGAACTACGGCACGGTCATCGCCGGCTCCTGACCGGCCTTCGTCCCGAACCCGACACCGTCTCCACGGAACACACAGACAGGCGGTTCCACCATGCTCGACGCAGCGGCCTCCGCGCTGGGGGGCTTCCTCGATCCGCAGATGATCCTCATGCTGATCTCCGGCGTCCTCGCCGGTCTGGTCATGGGCATCATCCCGGGGCTCGGGGGCACCGGGGCGGTCGCCATCCTGTTGCCGTTCGTCTTCGTCCTCGAACCGCAGCAGGCCCTCGCCCTCATCATCGGCGCGACCGCCGTGATCCACACCTCGGACACCATCACCGCCGTCCTGATCGGTGTCCCCGGATCGGCCTCGGCGACCGTGACGACGCTCGACGGTCACGCGATGGCGAAACAGGGGCAGGCGGCGCGGGCGCTGTCGATCGCCTTCGTCTCCTCGATGGTCGGCGGTCTCGTCGGTGCGATCGGCCTGACCCTGGCGATCCCCTTGGCGCGCCCGCTGGTGCTGATGTTCGGCTCACCGGAGCTGTTCATGCTCACCGTGCTGGGCATCAGCCTCGCCGCCCTGCTCTCCAGGGGCAACGTCGCCAAGGGCCTGCTGGCCGGCGCCTTCGGGCTGCTGATCGGCCAGATCGGCGCCGCCCCCGCGGCGGCCGAGTACCGGTTCACCTTCGGCTCGTTGTTCCTGACCGAGGGGCTCGACCTGGTCGCGGTCGCCCTGGGCACCTTCGGCATCGCCGAGATCATCGCGCTCATCGCCAGGAAGACCAGCGTCGCCTCCAAGACGGGGATCGGCGGGGGCTGGGGTCGCGGGTTCCGCGACGTCCTGACCCACTGGGGGCAGGTGCTGCGCGGAGCGCTCGTCGGCGTCTGGGCCGGCGTGCTGCCCGGCATCGGGGCGACCGCCGGCAGCTGGATCGCCTACGGGCAGGCCATCGCCACCTCGAAGGACAAGCGGAGGTTCGGCAAGGGCGACCCGCGTGGCATCGCCGCACCGGAGGGCGCGAACACCTCGATCGCCGCCGGTGACCTGATCCCCACCCTCCTCTTCGGGATCCCGGGGAGCGCCGCCGCCGCCCTGCTGCTGGGAGCGCTGCTGGTCTTCGGAATCGAACCGGGGCCACGGCTGATCACCCAGGACCTGGACCTCGTCTACACCATCGTCTGGTCCTTCGCCCTGGCCGCCGTGCTCGGCGCGGCGCTGTGCTTCCTGCTCGCGGCACCGCTGGCCCGGCTGAGCTTCATCCGCTTCCCCGTCCTGGCCGGCGGCCTGGTCGTCATCATGTTCGTCGCCGCCTTCCAGGCCTCGCAGGAGTTCGGCGTCATGCAGGTGATGCTGCTGCTCGGCGTGTTCGGCTGGCTGATGAAGATGTGCGACTACCCGAGGGCGCCCTTCCTCATCGGATTCGTCCTGAGCATCCCGCTGGAGCGGTACTACTTCCTCACGGAGAGCCTGTACGAGCCGACCGAGTGGCTCACCAGGCCGGGCGTCGTGGTCATGATCGCCATCCTGCTGGCTCCGCTGCTCTTCAAGCTCGTCAAGGCGCTGCTGCGCGCCCGGCGGCAGCGGAACGCGGCCCCCGCCTCGGTCGGCGCCGCCTCCGAGGGCACGTCCCCGGGCGCCACGGGCTCGGGAACCGACACCGACGACCAGGGCGAGCGCCCGACCGAGGCCACCACCGGCGGCGACGCCGAGGCCGCCGAACCGGTCATCAGCGAACCCGGACCGACGTTCAAGGGCACCTACTGGCCGATGTCCCTCGCCGGGGTCTTCCTCGTGGTCTTCGGCGGGGCCTGGGTGATGAGCCAGGGCTTCGGCGAGGACGCCAGGCTGGTGCCCCAGCTGGTCGCCGGCATCGGGGTGCTGCTGGCCCTCGTCGTCGGCGTCCAGGAGTACCGGCGGTGGCGGGAGGAGCGCGGGCGCGACGCGGAGTGGCGCACCGAGGTGAAGTGGACGGCGCACGCCCTGGGCTGGCTGTGCCTGTTCCTCGCCATCACCTGGGTGATCGGTGCCGTGCTCGCGGCCGCCGTGTTCGTGCCGCTGTTCCTGTGGCGGGTCGCGTCCATGCGGGCCGTCCCGATCGCGATCTACACGACCGTGGTGGTCGCCATGCTGGTGCTGCTCCAGGTCCTCGCCGACATCAGCATGCCGATGGGCTGGTTCACCCCGGCCTTCCTCGCCTGACGACCCGCTGTGGGCGGCGGGGCGGTGCACTCCGCCCCGCCGCCCCGCCGTCCCGGCGTCCGGGTGTCTGGCCGTCTCGGCGTCTCGGCTGACGGCCACGACGAAGGGCGGAGGACGTGCGCACGCAGCCACCGGCCGCGGCGAAGGGGGGCCGACGTGCCGGTGCTCCTGGCGGGCACGCGCGGAGGACCCGACGCGCCGCGGGCGGGAGCGCCCTCGGCGGGACGTGGCAGGGG
>NZ_AGVX02000134.1 GCF_000239155.1 Actinoalloteichus spitiensis RMV-1378 | reverse complement strand
CCCGCCGCCGTCGCGCCGGCGGCGGTGCCGGTCGTGGGCGTCGGCCGCGCCGTCCAGGCTGACGCCGACCCGGACCCGGTGTTCGGCGAGCACCTCCACGACCTCGTCGGTCAACAGCACCCCGTTGGTCTGGACGGCGAACCGGAGACGGGCCACCGGCTCCACGGCGGCCCGCAACACCCGGAGCATCCGGTCGAGCGCCACCGGGCCGACCAGGAGTGGTTCACCGCCGTGCAGGGTGATCCGCACGTCGGCGAGGCCGTGCCGCCGGGCGTGCTCGGCCACCCGGTCGGCCACCACCCGGACCGTCTCCTGGCTCATCCTCGCGGGAGTCCGGCGCCAGGACGTGTCGGCCATCTCGTACAGGTAGCAGTAGTCGCACGCCAGGTTGCAGCGGCCGTGCACCTTGAGCACGAACCGGGAGAACGGCAGGCGTGGCTGGCCACGCTCACGCAGTCCCGCGACATCCAGGCCGTCGGGCCATTCCCGGCCCGACCCCGGGCGGTCGTCGCCTCCCGCCCGCCGTGGCTCGCCCCCACTCCCCGCGGTCACGGCAGGGCCTCTCATCCCGTGTCCAGCGGCGGCCCCGGGGGCTCGTTGTCGAAGTCGGCCAGCACCTGCCGAGGAGACGCGATCTCCCGCAGGACCCGCCGGAGCGAATTCACCAGCACCGAATCATCGGCCTCACACAAATGGTCCAGCCGAATGTCGGTGAGGTCCGCGAGGCCGGAATCAAGACGGACATCAGCCTCCCACACGGTCCACCCCCCTGACTCCACCGAAAACGGGCCGGAGGGACGACCCGGTGGGTAGAATACCGGCCAGCGCGGTGAGGGCCGGGGCGGTGGGACGGTATCGGTCGTAGGCCACGAGGGACATTCTCGACGAACGGACCACGGCAATCGCCGCAGCGACGTTGTTGCTGACCATGACAACTCCCCGACGTATGCAACGCCATTATCGCCATAACGACGTCCGCTGACAACCAAGGTTGCCAGCGGACAATCACGGTGCGTACGCGGTGGCGCGCGGATGGTCACACCGCGCGGACCAGTGCGCCGTTTGTTGCCCGGTTCGGCCGAACCAGGACTAACCCGAAAACCGGCGACCGATACGGCGCCCGCCCGACCTCGGGTAACCCCCACCGTCACCCGAAACCGGGGTGGATACGCCCGATCAGACCAACTCGGCGAGTTCTCGTCGGATTTCTTCCGTTTCCGGATGATTCGGCCCCAGTAGCCGGACCCGAATCTCCAGGACCTCGGTCAGCTCCCCCACGGCGGCCAGCCGGTCCCCGGACTGGTACAGGGAACGAGCACGATAAATCCGGCAGCGCAGGGTCTCCTCCGCTTCCGGGCCGAGCGATTGGTCGAAGGCCGCCGCCGCGTCGGAGAGCAGATCGACGGCCGATTCGAAGTAGCGCAGGCGCATCGCGGAGCGGCCGGCGGTGAACAGGCGCTTCGGGTACTCCTGCTCGCCCGGCCTCGTCGCCCTGGCCGCGCGCCGCCACGCGTCGTAGGAGTCGGCCAGGTCGGTCTCCAACCCCGTGCTCTCCGCCTGGTCGCCCAGCACGCCGGCCAGCTTCGCGAGCACGTCGGCGTGGGCCTGCCCTTCCGGGTCGAGGTCCTCCAGCACCTCCCGGTAGAGCGTGGCCGCCTCGGTGAGCTCCCCGAGCTCACCGATGAGCAGGAAACGCCGGTGCAACACGTCCGCGAGCGACTCCCGGTAGACCCGGGCCCGGGGGTCGTCCTCCGGCGTGGCGTCGAGGGCGGACCGACCCGCACGGGCCGCGTCGTCGAGGTAGTCGGGGATCTGGGACAGCGTGTAGCGGGCGAACAGCGCCGTGCTGAGCCGGTGCAGCAGCTTCGCCTCGTCCTGTTCGCGGCCCCCACCGACCCGCAGCGCCTCCTGGTAGAAGCGGATCGACTCGTCCAGCGAGCCGGCACGCCCGAAACGCTGGTAACGCAGCAACAGCCCCCCGGCGAGGCCGACCAGTGACCGGAAGCGGCCGTTGCGGTCCAGCGCGAAGAACTGGAGCGAGTCGCGGAACGCCGAGATCGCCTTGTCGAGCTCGTCCGAGGTTCCGGACCTGCGGAACGAGGCCAACGCGTCCTCTGCCTGCTCCAGCAACGCGCGGTGGTGGTCCCTGTCGTGCCGGAGGGTGCTCGGGTTCTCTCCCCGCAGGCTCGTGGCCAGCTGGCCGTGCACCCGCCGCAGGACCGAGACCGAGACGTAGGCGAACGGGCTGCCGAACACCCGTCGGCCGTTCTGCGGCCGGCCCGGCATCGCCAGGGTCGCGCTGAACTCCCTCGGACTGATCCCGAAGTGGTCCTCCAGGAAGTGGGACAGGGCCTCCAGGACGGCCTGCTGCCCCGACCTGCTCAACATCGACAGCAGCACCTCCCGCACCCCGGGCAGGAACTGGTAGTGCACCTCGGTGGCGGCGCCCGCCGGGACGTCGGACTCCTCGGCCGGCATCGCCGAGGACAGCGTGACCAGGCCACCGGTCAGCACCTCGGAGAGGTGGAACGGCCGGGACTCGGGCAGCATCACCCGCTGCACGAGCCGGATGACCGAGAGGTCCAGGGGAACCGCGGAGAGGTAGGTCGCCAGTTGGAACGCTTCGGGGCTCGCGGCGGCCCGGAAGGACCACACCCGTTCCAGGGGTGACGCGGGCAGGTACCGCCGCTGCCGTTGGGCCGGGCTCGCCGAGGGGCGCGTCGCGGGCAGCCCGAGCACGGCGCAGTCCATCGCGGCGCTCCCCCGGCCCGCCACCAGCCTCGCCCAGGGCCCCAGCCACTCCGGCCCCAGCTGGAGCACGGGGATGCTGGTCGCCCGGGTGCTCCTGCGACGGTCGGCCAGCGACCGCCGCGCACGGAACCGGAACCGGCGACGCCCCCGGCCGAAGGTCGCCGCCGACATCCGGCCGCTCACCGGTCTGACACCCGTTCGCCGCCACAGGTGTTGGGGCAGCGGCTGGAAGACGGACACCGGACCGCTGCGGGACAGCTCCACCAGCCCCCGCCCGACCGCTCCGCTGTCCCAACCCTCACCGACGCAGTCGCTGACCACGATCACCACGCGCCGACCGGCCGGGTCGAGCAGCTCCGGCAGCGGGCGGAGGCGGGTGCTGTCCCGGCGGTCGGAGCTGCTCTGCGAGACCTCACCGTCCTCGCTGGTGTGCAGGTAGCGCACCCGCACGTCCCGGAACGCCCCGAGGCACTGCAACAGGCTGGCCAACTCGGAGACCAGCGCCTTCCAGATGACCATCGAGGCGCCGGTGTCGACGAGGAGCACGACGTCGAACCACCGTTCGGGTACGGGGCGGAACACCGGGCGCCACACCTGGGTCCTGGCGATCCAGGCGACCGTCCCCTCCTCGTCGAGCTGCTGGGTCCGCCCCGCGACCAGGCGACGTTTGAACGCCCGCAACTGGCGGATCAACTCGAGCTGGTCGGGCAGGGCGCTCACGGCGGGCACCCGGATGTTGTGACCCCGGGCCTCCGCGCTCGGACGTTCCTCGGTCAGCCCGTGCGAGTACAGACCGTACCGCCAGTCGTCCCCGACCTCGTTGCCGTCCCTGCCGTCGTCGCCGCGGCCGTCCTCGGCGGGCGGCCGGTAAGGGGCCGGCCACCCCGCCGGCTCGGGGGCCTCCTGCCGGACCGGCCGCTCGACGCGGACCGTCGAGCCGCCGGTCGGTCCTCCCAGGTGCCGGGCGAGCCACAGCGCCTCGGCCACCTCCCGGTAGGTGGGTTCCAGGCCGAGGTCGTCCAGGACCTTGATCAGGCGGCGCATGCTCATGGCGTCAGGTGGTGTCGACGAACCGGAGGATCTGGTCGGCGAGCCGCTCGCGGGTCTCGCCCCGCTCCTGGGCCGCGTAGGAGGTGAGGTAGATGGCGCTCAGGAGCTGGTCCGTGGTCAGCGTGCCGTCCGCGCGACGAGCCAGGAACCGCTCCACGAGGTCCTGGCTCTCCTCGTACATCTCGGGCCCCAGTTGCGACTCGACCATGCTGGCGAGCTGCTCGGGCCCGGGCTCGCGGAGTTCGACCCGGATGCACCGCCGGAGGAACGCCGGGGGGAAGTCCCGTTCCCCGTTGCTGGTGAGCACGACGAAGGGAAAGGCCCGGCAGCGCACCTGCCCCCGGTGGATCTCCGCCTGCCGCTCGCTCCCGGACACCGCGACCGACACCGAGGGCTGGGTGGCGGCGATCCGCTGGAGCACGGGAACCGTGTACTCCCCGTTCTCGAACACGTGCAGCAGGTCGTTCGGCAGGTCGATGTCGCTCTTGTCGATCTCGTCGATGAGCAGCACCCTCGGCCGTTCGTAGGGCAGCAGCGCGGTGCCCAACGGCCCCAGCCGGATGTAGCGGCCGATGTCCAGCGGCTCGGTGGCGTCGGGCAGGTGCCGCCGCAGGTTCGCCTCCTCGAGCCGAGCCATCGCGTCGTAGCTGAACAGCCCCTGCTCGATGGTCGACCGACTGGTGATCGACCAGGTGAGGACCGGACCCAGGCGGAGCTCGCTGGCGATGGAGTAGGCCAGGGTGGACTTCCCGATCCCGGGTTTGCCGGTGACCAGCAGGGGCCGGCGGAGGTAGAGGGCGGAGTTGACGAGCTCCAGCTCGTCGCCGTAGGGCCGGTACACCCTGGCCCTGGCGACATCGCCCAGTCGGCGGGCGACCGAGGGATCGTCGACCTCGGGCACCGGGAGGGGAGGACCACCGTCGAAGTACCGCCACGGGGGCGGTTCGGGCAGCCGCTCGATGCCCTCGTGCGGCTGCCCGCTGCCGCGGAAGATCAACCAGTCGTCCACGTCACTGCTTCCTCTCACGAAGGTGAGGCCAACGGGTACTCGTCGGGCGGACGCCGTTCCGGATCCTCCCAGAGCAGCACCACCTGGTGGCCGGGGTGATCGTCGTCGGCCCCCGGTTGGGTGGCCATGTTGCGCAGGTCCCGCACCTTCCACGGCAGGTCCGTCACGCCGACCCCCTGGAGGCTCTTGTCGAGCGTGTCCAGGAACCGGGTACCCGCACACGCCTCGTCCGTCCCACTTCCGAGTGAGCCCGAGTAGTGCAGATCACACAGGTCGCGACGCCAGAGCAGCACGGGCACCCCCGCGAAGAGCCCTTCGACGATGACGTCCCCCGTGGACGGTTCGGTCGGGGGGTTGGCCAGCGCGAGGGCCGTCTGACCAGCGGGGAGTTGGAAGAGCCCCGCCCAGGCCTCCCGTTCCCGGTCGTCCCGGCACCGGACCATGGTCAGGGGAACCGAGCCGGTGAGGTCGCGCAGGTACTCCCACCGCGCGGCGCTGTCCTCCCGCCGGGCCTCCTCCTCGTCCTGCCAGTTGTCCAACGACCGCAGGACGACCGCGTGCCGCTGACCGAGCCGGGTGGCGGACTGCTCCGGCCACAACCGCCACCGGTCGACCGGCTCGTTGAGCAGCTCGACGGGGAGGACGAACTCGACGATCGCGTGCCGTTCCCCCAACCGGCGCAACGCCTTCGGCAGTTCGTCCTGGAGCCGCCGCCACAGGCCGGCCTCGGGACGGGGCGTCGTCTCCCGGAACTGGGTGTCCCACTGGCCCGGCCCCCGGTACAGCCAGAGCGTGAACAGGTACTGGTCGGGGTCGTGGGCGCTGGGCACCACCTCCGCCAACACCGAGGAAGTGCGCCGCAGGTGGGGGGACGGCGCGCTCTCGTCCCCCAGGTGCTCGTCGAGGACCGCCTTCTGGTCGAACATCACGGCGAGGCGTCGGAGGTTCTCCCGGAGCAACACCTGCAGCACCGGGTCGTGGCACCGGTCGAGCAACGCGGCCAGGAAACGCAGAACCGGGTGCAACTGCCCGCCCAGGGGCAGGTTCGCCAGCACCTGCACGGTGTCGTGGTAGTCCAGCAGTTCGATGTTGAGCGAGGGGACCTGCGGGTACGCGGCGTGGTGGAAGACCGCGTTGACGTCCTCCACCCGGTCGAGCCGGGCCAGGATCCCCAGCAGGGCGGCCTCGTCCGCCGGGTTGATCAGCGGGGGCGGCGCCCCGTCCTGGCCCTGTTGGGCCACCAGGTGGGTGCGCAGCGACGTCCACGGGCCCTCGTCGGCGTGGAACAGGTCGTGCGCCCGCCAGATCGACCGCAGCAGGTCGCCGGGGAGGCGGCGGAGCGCCGCCACCGGCAGGGCCAGCCCCCCGTGCGGTTGGTTGGCGTTGCGGTTGGTGCGGACCAGCCCCAACACCTCCCCCGTCCGCATGTCGAGGAGGGGGCTGCCGGACATCCCACTCGGGATCTCGTCACCGCTGACCCGCAGCAACGGCTGGTTCTGGAGATCGGTGAACCCGGAGTAGGTCAGCCGCGCCGAACTCAGGTGCGGTTCGTCGCTGTAGATGGTGGCGTACCCCTCGACGTGCGCGGCCCCCTCCAGACCGGGGCGCTGCTCACCGAGGAACACCCGGTCTCCGAGGAAGACACAGCCGGGGACCGAGGTGGTCGTCGCGATCTCGATGACGGCGAGGTCGGGGTACTGGGTGAGTCCGGCGCTGGTGAGGTGGTCCGGTGCCTCCGGGTCGACGAACACGACCGTGCCCCGCAGCGATCCCGAGGGCCACGTCACCGTGACGGGCCCGCGCCGCCACCCCACGACGTGGGAGCAGGTGAGCACGTACCCGGGCGCGACGAAGAAGCCGGTGCCGCCCTCGATGTCGTCGCCCTCGACGAGGACGACGCAGTCGGCGAGTTTCCGGCTCAGCTCGCCCGTCTTGGATCCACCGTGGAACATGCCGTCGCTACTCCGGCCACGTCCACGGCGCGAGGTCACCCCTCCGCTGGGCCGTCCTCACCGGCATCGTCCGACTCCTCCGCATCATCCCCGTCCTCCCCGTCCGCAGCGGCTCCGCCGCGAGGCGTCGACTTCGACCAGCCCAACGCGACCTTCACCGTCGCCTTGGCACCCGCGTCGGTCAGGACGCTGACGATCTTCCCGGCGCTGACGGACAGTTCGAGGCCGAACTCGACGGTGACGGTGTCCGGTCTGACCCGGACAAGACCCCGCTGGACGCTCTCGGCCACTCCCTGGATCGTCTCGGCGAGCCCTTCGACGGCCGGGATGACCTTGCGGAAGCCGACGTCGGACGGGCCGCGATCCGCCGAGGACACCCGCGCCCAGATCTCCTGCCCGCTGGGCAGGCGCATCCTCACCAACTCGGACACAGGCGTCTCCTTCGACGAGCGGCCCCCATACCACCCCAGCCAACTCTAATGAGGACCTCCCAGCTGCCGGTACCGCAGTGCGGGTGGATCAGCGGGGGGACGACGCAGCAGAACGACTACTCCGCGTGTCGGGATCACCGGGCACCCCGGTCCTCCCGGAGCCGCGAGCCCTCCGGCCGGCGGTGTTCGACCAGCGGAGACGACACCAGCCGCACCGGGCAGCGCGGCGGTTGCCGCCAGTCGGGTGAGGTGCCCACCACCACCTGCGCCGCACCGCCCCGAGGTCGCGTGCCCCGGCGGGGGCGCCCACCTGCCGTGCACCGGGAGGGCAGGGGTGCTCCGGCCGGGAGCCGGTGCTCGGACGCTTCGCCCGGCGGGCCAGCGGTGGCGCGCGCGCCGGTCAGGGGCCCGGGGCGGGGAACGAGAAAAGGCCCGCGGTCCGTCGCTCCACGGATCGCGGGCCCTGGCCGTCGGGGTGGCGGGATTTGAACCCACGACCCCTCGCACCCAAAGCGAGTGCGCTACCAAACTGCGCCACACCCCGGCCGCACCGTCGCACGGTGCCACTGGAGCATAGCGCGCGGCGGCGGCCCGGCGGCGGCCGGCCGCCAGAGCGCGCACCACCCGAGTTGGCGAGTCCGCGTCCGCTGCCGCCACCCCGGTCCACGACCGGAGCCGGGGCGCCGCGAGGAGGGTGACGACCATCGGCTAGACTTCCCGCACGACGACCTGGACACCAGGCTCGCGGGTGTAGCTCAATGGTAGAGCCCCAGCCTTCCAAGCTGGTTATGCGGGTTCGATTCCCGTCACCCGCTCCACACGACGGTGGGGGCCATCCCGAGGGATGGCCCCCACCGTTCGTCTGCCGGATCGCCGTCGGCGGGGCGGTCGCCCGACGCGGGGTGCGGGTCGGGGAGGGCCGGAACCTCGGGAGCTCAGGCGGATTCGGGGACCGTCGGGTCCCAACGCTCCAGCCCGACATGCGACAGGCGTTCCCTCGTGCGGTCCACCGCACCCCGCAACCGGTCCCGTCCGAGTTCGAGAAAACGACGGTGGACCGAACCCACGGGCTCGCGCGCCTCGACGTCGGCGGCCCACTCGTCGAACGTCCGCCGTTCGCCGTCGGGCCCGACGGTCAGCTCGCAGTACCAGAGTGCGTCCCTGGTGGGACCGGGCTCGTCGACGAACTCCGCGAGTTCGGCCGACAGCCCCCGCAGCCCGGCCTCCACGGCCGCGCCCCGGTGGTGGGCGACCAGTCCGCACAGCCGGGGGTGCGCCCCGAGTTCACGCAGGTGACGGGCCCCGTCCAGGGGTGGGAAACCGGTGTCGACCAGGCCCGGAGCGTAGCCGATGCAGTGCAGGACGGCCGAGGCGACGAGCAGGCCGTGGTCCGGCTTGTAGAGGTCCGCGATCTGCACCGCCCGCACGCCGACCGCCTGGGCGTGCCGCCAGCGGCCGGGTGCCGTGATGGCCAACCGGTCGCGCGCCACGCCGTGCGCCCACCTGACCTGCTCCATGACACGACGGTAACCAAGGAAACCTGTCCGTAACAGCTTTTCCGTGACGGTCCGGTGACGCGCGGACGAACGACCACGCCCTCCCCGAGCGCCGCCTCCGGCGGAGGTCGGGTCCCGGAACGGGGCGCGACCGCCGTACGGTCCCCGTCCCGCCCTCCGCCGCCTCCGGCCGCCGGCCCCGGACCTCCTAGGCGGCCAGGTCGCGCGCGCCCACGATGTGCCGCGGCGACACCCGGACCACGACCTCGCCGGGAGCCGCGTTCCGCCGCCCGTACTCCTCGGCGACCTCGGCTCCCATGTACCGCGCCGCGATCGCTGTCGCCCACCGCCGGACGGCGTCCAGGTCGTCCTCCACCCGGGCCGTACCGTCGATGGTGAGGAAGTGGTACGGGGGCAGTTCGTAGTCGAAGCACAGCGAGACCCGGCCGTCCCTGGCGATCGTCCGTCCCTTGACGCTGCGCGACGAGGTCGTGAAGACGACATCGTCGCCGTCGAGCGCCACCCAGACCGGGGCGACGTGCGGCGACCCGTCCCTGCGGACGGTGGCCACCTTGGCGGTCTTCGCTGGCTCCTCGGCGACGAAGTCCCGCCACCAGGTCCTCGGGTCATCTCGCTCTGCCATGACCGGAGCGTAGGCAGCATCGCGCCAGCTCGCCGTTCGGCGGACGAGGAGCGGCCTCAGCGCGAGCGGGCCCCGTCGACCCGCTCCGCCCCGGCGGCCCCGGCGGGCGCGGGGACGAGAGCGTCGACCGCAGCCAGCACGGCGGACCACGGGATGGCCGGGTCGGCTGCCTCCGCGCCCACCAGTCGCACCCCGGCGGACCGCAACACCGCCAGGTGACCGGCCCAGGCCGGGTGCCGCGCCTGCGACGGCCCCACCCTCGGGCTCACCACCAGGGGCACCCCGGCGCCCAGCGCCTCCCCCACCTTCGTCAGCGCCAGGTTGTCAGCGATGCCCAACGCCAGTTTGGCGACCGTGTTGGCCGTCGCCGGCGCGACGGCCCAGCAGTCCGGGTCGGGGCCCGGGCTCGGCTCGCTCGGGAGCCTCCCCCGCCAGCGGACCGGGAAGCCCGTGGCCCGGGCGACCCGTTCCAGGTCTCCCGACTCCCGCCACCAGTCGGCGGCGGTGGGGGTCACCGTCACCGCCACCCGCCATCCCGAGGCCTGAGCCGGGAGGATCACGCCCTCGAGCACGGTCGAGCAGCCCTCGGCCGCGCAGCACACCAGCCCCAGCGTTCGCCCGTCACCCATGCCCTCCACTATCGCCCTCGCGCGTCGTCCGCCCCACGCGGGGGCCGGCGCGCACGGGGGCGGTCCCGCCCTCGAGGCCGAGGACGTTCACCCGAGGGGCGAAGTCGGCCCGTCCACCACTGGACGCGGGTAGACCACCGCCTCCTCGGCCCTCGGCTCCACCCAGAACCGGGCGTCGACGCGCACCCCCAGGTCCGCGATCGCCCCGGTGGGAAGGGAAACCCTGAGGTCAGGAGGTCCTTCGACCGAGACCAGGACACGGTCCACCTGGGACTCCAGGCCCACGACACGCACGGGCCAGGCCCGCTCCTCCTCGGGCGGCGGCGTGGCGCGCAGGCGCAGCGCGGCCGGCGGGAGGGCGACGAGGACCTCCCCGACGGGGGCGTCCGGGAGGGTCAGCGCGCCGCCGTCGACGGCGACACGGTCACCGCCCAGGCCGCGCCCCGGGACGAGGTTCACCCCGACCAGGTCGGCCACGTAACGGCTCGCGGGGCGGTTGGCGATCTCGCGGGGCGCGCCGCGCTGCACGACCCGCCCCTCCTCCAGCACCACCACCTGGTCGGCGAGGACCATCGCGTCCAGCGGATCGTGGGTCACCAGGACCGCGACTCCCCCGAAGTCGTCGAGGTGCCGGCGGAGCTCGCTCCGGACCCGCATCCTGGTGCCCGCGTCGAGCGCGGCCAGCGGTTCGTCCAACAACAGGAGCCGGGGTTCGGTCGCCAACGCCCTGGCCAGGGCGACCCGCTGCGCCTGGCCGCCCGACAACCGCCGGGGGCGCCTGCCCGCGAGGTCCCCCAGCCCCACCCGGTCCAACCACTCCTGGGCCACCTGTCGCGACCGGCCCCGGGACAGGCCGCGGCACCGGGGGCCGAAGGCGACGTTGTCCAGCGCGGTGAGGTGCGGGAAGAGCAGGTAGTCCTGGAACACCACGCCCACCGGTCGCCGTTCGGGTGGCGTCAGCACCCCGCTGCTCGGGTCGTCGTGCACGGTCCCGTCGAGCACGACCCGACCGGCGTCGAGCGGGAGGAGGCCGGCGAGGACGCGCAGCACCGTCGACTTGCCGGCCCCGTTGGGTCCGAGCAGGGCGAGGACGGTGCCCGGTGGTGCCGACACGGCGGCGGACAACGTGAAGTCCCCGGCCCGGGTCACCCGGATGTCGGCGGACAGCGTCACCTCGACGCACCTCCCATCCAGCGTTCGCGGAGCAACGCCAGCACCGCGACCGACACGAGCAGCAGGACGAGGCTGAGCACGATCGCGGCCTCCGGGTTGGACTCCATCGCCAGGTAGACGGCCAGCGGCATGGTCTGCGTGCGCCCGGGGAAGTTGCCCGCGAAGGTGATCGTCGCGCCGAACTCGCCGAGGGCCCGGGTCCACGCGAGGACCGCACCGGCCGCGACCCCCGGCGCCACCAGCGGCAGCGTCACCCGGCGGAAGGTCACCCACCGGGAGGCGCCCAGCGTGGCGGCCGCCTCGTCGAGCCGGACGTCGGCGGCGCGCAGGGCACCCTCCACGGACACGACGAGGAACGGCATGGCCACGAAGGTCTCGGCGAGGACCACCGCGCCGGTGGTGAACGGCAGGGACACCCCGAACCACTCGTGCAGGTGTTCACCCACCAGGCCACGCCGACCGAAGACCAGCAGCAGCGCGACGCCGCCCACGACGGGAGGCAGGACCAGCGGGACCGTCACCAGGGCCCGCACCAGCCGTTTCCCGGGGAAGGTCGACCGGGCGAGCAGCCATGCCAGCGGAACCCCGAGCAGCAGGCTGAGCGCGGTGGCAGCGGTCGCGCACACCAGGGAGAGCCGCAACGCTCCCAGCACCTCCGGGCTGGCCAGCCGCGCCGGCAGTTCACCCCACGGCGCCCGCAGGACCAGTCCAAGCAGGGGGACCAGCAGGAACGCCAGTCCCACCAGGGCGGGCACGAGGAGCAGCGCCGGGGCCGCGCCGCCGGTTCGCCGGGACCGCGCCCCGCCCCGGACCGCCGTCCCCCGCCGTGACCCGCCGGCCGGTGCACCGGTCACGGGACGTCGAACCCGGCGGTCCGGAGCACGTCCTCGGCGGTCGGCGACCGCAGGTGGTCGGCGAAGGCGGACGCGAGGTCGGCGTCGGACGCCTCGGAGAGGACCGCGAGCGGGTACTCGTTGACGACCCGCCCGGCCTCGGGGAAGTCCACGCCCCGCACGTCCTCACCAGCCGCGAGGACATCCGTCCGGTACACCAGCGCCGCGTCCACCTCACCGAGTCTGACCTTGGTGAGGGTGGCGCGCACGTCCCGTTCGTAGGTGTCGGGCTGGGCGTCGACGCCCGCCAGCGCGAACACCTCCCGCGCGGCGGCGCCGCAGGGGACCTCCGGCGCGCAGAGCGCGATGACCTTGTCCGGATCGGCGAAGTCGGCCAGGCCGGTCACCTCGCCCGGGTTGCCGGGTGGCACCGCGATCTGGAGCCGGTTGGCCGCGAAGACCACGGGTGGCTCGGCCACCAGGTCGAGGTCGACCACCTGGTCCACCGGTTCCGGGCTGGCCGAGGCGAAGACGTCGGCGGGCGCCCCGGCCACGATCTGCTGGGCCAACGCGGAACTCGCCCCGAAGTGGAAGTCGATGCTCGTGCCGGGGTGGCTCCGTTCGAACTCCGCTCCGAGCTCGGTGAGGACCTCGGTCAGGGAGGCGGCCGCGAACACCACGGCGGAGCGGGAGGTGTCCCCGACCTGCGTGGCGTCCTGGTCGGGGACCGAGCAGGACGCCACCGCCAGTCCGGACACCAGCGCCACCGCCACGGGTGCCCGCCGCGCCCCACCAGTCCCGCCCGCTCGTCGTCGCACCCGCTCGCCTTCCCTGCCGGACCCACCTGACCATTCCCACCCTAGTTCCGCATTCGCGGGATCAGCACCGGGGAATGCTCCGCAAGTGCGTGGATTGGTGCGGGGAGCCGCCGCCGGCGGCGGAGCAGGAGTCACCGGAGGCGCGTCACCACGGGCACGAGATCCGGCCGCACCTCGTCCAGCGGCTCGACCGTCGGCGCAGGCTCCCCGTGCGTCCGGCGGCGCGGCGCGGAGGGCGGCCATGAGCAGCGCGACGCTGGCCCGGACGACCTCCACGATCTGGGCGGCGGTCGCGTCGTCCTCGACCCGGAACCACCAGGCCAGCCGCTCGTGGCTCCGCCCGGCCAGGGTCACGGCGGAGAAGAACAGGTCGTCCGCGACGTGTTCGGCCGTGGCGTGGCAGGTCCGCTCCAGCCCTCAAGCGCGCGCCTCGCGCCACTCCCGGTCCGTGGCGGCGGCGAGCACGGCCAGCAGCCCTTCCGCCGCCCGGTTCAGGTCCTCGTCGGTGACCGGCTCACGGCGGGGTGGTGCGGGGGGTCCCATCCCGGCAGTATCGGCGGGAGCACCGACGTTCCCCGCCGCGCGCCCCAGGCCGCTCCCCACGGGTGACGGCACCGCGAGCACGGGATCGGGGCCGGTCCGGACGAGGAACCGGTGGCACCCCGTCGCCGGGCACGCGAGGAGGGCAACATGACCAGCGAGCTGAGCGTCCGCAGGCTCACCGACGACGACTTCGCGGAGTACCACGCGCTCCTGGTGTCCGCCTTCCTGGAGGACCCCGACCCGGAGCACCAACCGCTGCTGCGCCGGGTGCTGGAGATGGAACGCCACCACGGTGTCTTCGACGGAGCCGAGCAGGTGGGCGGTTGCGGTGTCATGACCCGGACCCTCACCGTGCCCGGCGGACGGGCCAGACCGCTGGCGGCCGTCACCCAGGTGGGGGTGAAGCCGGGCCACCGCCGCCGAGGGATCATGCGCATGATGATGCGCGCGCAACTCCACGCGCTGCACGAGGCCGGAGCGGAGCCGGTGGCGGGCCTGGAGGCGTCCGAGGCCGGCATCTACGGCCGTTACGGCTACGCCCCCGCCACCGAGTGGGCCGACATCCGGGTACCTCGGGGAACGGAGTTCCGGTCCGACGTGGACACCGGACCCGACCCGGTGCGGGAGGCCCCCCGGCAGGACGCGCTGCCCCGGCTGCGGGAACTGCACGACCGGGCCGCCTCCCGCGTGGGATGGCTGGACCGGAGCGCGGCGGTCTGGGACTTCCGGCTCGCCGACCGCCCCCGCGCCGACCAGACCGCCTACCGCTTCGCGACCCACCCCCGGGGGTACGCCGTGTACCGCCTGCGCCACGGCGAGGGCAGGCGGGAGATCAGGGCCCGGGTCGAGGTGCTGGAGATCCAGGCCCTCGACGCCGTCGCCGCCGCGGCGCTGTGGCGCTACCTGCTCGACATCGACCTGGTCAGCGAGGTCCAGTGGTCCAGCGCGGCCGTGGACGACCCGATCCGGTGGTTCCTCGCCGACTCGCGGCGAGCGCGGGTCGAGGTGGAGGACGCGCTGTGGTTGCGGATCGTCGACCTCGACCGCGCCCTGCCGGCCCGCACCTACGCGGCCGAGGCCGATGTGGTGTTCCAGGTCTCCGACCAGCTGTGCCCCTGGAACGCGGGCCGGTGGCGGATGGCCGTCGACGCCGACGGGCAGGCCGACGTGCGCCGCACCGACGCCGAGCCAGGGCTCTCGCTCGACATCACCGCGCTCGCGGCCGCCTACCTCGGCGGGACGCCGCTGGCCGCGCTGGCCGACGCGGGGCTCGTGACCGAGCACCACGCGGGCTCGGTGCGGACGCTGTCCCGCGCCTTCCTCGCCGACCGCTCACCGCACTGCCTGGTCGACTTCTGAGCCCACCCGCGCCGGCACCGGGGTCACCGTGCGCGCCCCGGGGCGGTACCTCCGGGTGTTGATCGTGGGCTGACACGAGACGGGTAACGTCAGCTTCGTCCGGTTCGCACACACGCGGACGCGCCCGAGGCAGGAGGAACGATGATGGGCACAATCATTCTGATCGTGCTCTTGGTGGCAGTGGTGGGAGGTGTCGCCCTGCTGGTGAGGCAGAAGGCGGCCGCGCGGCAACGCGAACTCGAGAACGCCCAGGCCGAGGCCCGCCGCTGGGTCGAGCGGCTCGGCGGGCAGGTGATCAACCTGGTCGGTTCGAACGAGGCCTCGCAGCAGGCGTTGGCGGACGCCTCCGAGCGCTACACGGCCGCCGGCTCGCAGATGGAGCAGGCGAAGAGCACCGAACAGTGCGCGCTGGTCACGGCCACCGCGATGGAAGGGCTCTACTACGTCCGCGCGGCGCGGACCGCGATGGGCATGGACCCGGGACCGGAGCTTCCCGACCTCAACGGCCAGTCGCGGGCGGGTTCGGTCGGCGAGGACCGGCAGATCGAGCTGGAGGGCCGCCAGCTGGCCGCCTCCCCCAACCCCGGCGAGCAGACCCCGCACTACTACCCCGGCGGCGAGGTCGCGGGGCGGCCCGTTCCCCAGGGTTGGTACAGCGAGCCCTGGTGGAAGCCGGCCCTGGTGGCCGGTGCGTGGGGCGCCGGTTCGGCCCTGCTGTTCACCGCCCTGTTCTCCGGGATGATGGGCGTGCCGGACGTCGTCGTGGTCGAGGCGGCCGCCGACGAGAGCGGCGACGACTCCGGCGACTCGGGCGGCGGCGAGGACTCGGGTGACTACGGTGACTCGGGTGACTACGACATGAGCGACATGGGCGACATGGGCGGCGGCCTGGACTTCGAGTAGGCCCCGCCAGATCACCACCAGCCCGCCGAAGGGCCCCGGGTTCGCCCGGGGCCCTTCGTGCTGCCGGGACCCTACGGTGGCCTCCCGCCCGCCCGGCGCGGGCACGGGGAGCCCTGGGCCGAGCGGCGCGTCCGGGGCGGCGGGCGAACGAACGGGCCCGGGTCCTGGCGGGTCCTCCTCCCGGCTGGTGGCCCGGGCCGCCCGTCCCCTCGTCGAGCTGGTTCACGCCCCCGCCGTGTCGCGTGTCCACCACCGGTCCTCGGATCCGCCGGCGGTGAACAGACGCCCGCCCGCCACCCGGCCCTCGGCCCGCACGGGTCGCCGGCGGTCACCGAGGCAGGAGCCGCCGGGTCGACGTGCCCTCAGCGCTCCGGCTGGCAGGTCGGGCACCAGTACAGCTTGCGGCCCGCGAGGTCCCGCATCCGGACTTCGGTGCCGCAGACCAGGCAGGGCTGCCCGTCGCGCCGGTAGACGTAGACCTCGCCGCCGTGCCGGTCCTGGCGGGGCGGCCGGCCCATCCGGTGCGGCTCGTGCTCCTCGGCGACCGTGTCGATGCGTCCAGTGCGGACCCCGTCGGCCATCAGGTCGACCAGGTCCTTCCACAGGCACTCCCACAGCTCGCGGTCGACCAGCCGACCCGGTGTCATCGGGTCAACGCCGTGCCGGAACAGCACCTCGGCCCGGTAGACGTTGCCGGCTCCCGCGAGCACCGACTGGTCGAGCAACAGCGCGGCCACGGACCTGCCCGACGCGCTCAGCCGCGCCCACGCCCGCTCGGGGTCGGCGTCGGGGCGGAGCGGGTCGGGCCCCAGCCGGTCGACGAGCGCGTCGACCTCGGGGGCGTCCAGCAGTCGGCAGGTGTTGGGCCCCCGCAGGTCGGTCCAGTGGTCGCCCCCCACCAGGCGCAGGCGCACCTGCCCGACCGGTTCCGGCGCGGGGCGGGCTCCCTCGGTGAACGTCCCGTACAGGCCGAGGTGGATGTGCACCGTCGGGGCGTCCTCGTAGCGGTGCAGCAGGTGCTTCCCGTAAGCCTCGGCCGCGACCAGCACCCGGCCGTCCAACCGGGACGCCTCGGCGGCGAACCGCCCCTGCGGGCTGGTGACCTCCACCGGGCCTCCGACGAAGAGCTCCCCGTGGCGGCGGGCCAGCCGGTGCAGCGTGTGTCCTTCGGGCATCGCGGCCTCCTCGGTCGGTGGACGGGCTACCCCCGCCCCGAACCGCCTCTCCGGCGTCTCGGAGCCGGGGAACGGTCACCGCGACCGTCGGGGGTTCAGGACGTCGGCAGGGCGGGCGGCGTGCCGGTGCGCTCGTACTCGGCGAGCAGCTCCAGCCGTCGACCGTGCCGTTCCTCGCCGGAGAACGGCGTCTCCAGGAAGGCCGCCACGATCGCGGTGGCCTCCTCCCGCGTGTGCATCCGCGCGCCGACCCCGGCCAGCTGGGCGTCGTTGTGCTGCCGCGCCAGGCGCGCGGTCTCCACGCTCCAGGCGAGGGCGGCACGCGCCCCGGGCACCTTGTTGGCCGCGATCTGTTCGCCGTTGCCGGAACCGCCGAGCACGATGCCCAGGCTGCCCGGGTCCGCGACGACACGGCGGGCGGTCTCCACGCAGAACGGCGGGTAGTCGTCCAACGGGTCGTAGGCGTGGGGGCCGACGTCGACGACCTCGTGGCCCTGTTCGGTGAGCCACCCGACCAGGTGTTCCTTGAGTTCGAAGCCGGCATGGTCGGCTCCCAGGTAGACGCGCACGGGGGCAGTCTGCCAAACGCCGCCAGCCGCGCGGGAACCCTGTCCACACCAGGTCCGCTTCACCGTGCCAGGATCGCGCGGTGACACTGGCGGCGCCGGGGGACGGCGCGTTCGAACAGGCCGGTTCCGACCTCAGGATGGACTGGGGGGAGCGGGGCGTGGCGAACCTCGCTCCGACCTGCGGTGTCCTGGTCGTGGTCGACGTGCTGTCCTTCTCCACCGCCGTGGACGTCGCGATAGGGCGCGGTGCCTCGGTGCTCCCCCTGCGCTGGCGGGACTCCCGCGCGGCGGAGGCGGCGGCACGGGCCGGTGCGGTGCTGGCGGACCGTCGCCGTGGCGCCGGCTGGTCGTTGAGCCCCGAATCCCTGACCACCCTGGAGGACCGGACCCTGCTGGCTCTGCCCTCGCCGAACGGGGCGACCCTCTGCTCCCTCGCGGCGGAACACCCGGCGACCGTCCTCGTCGGCTGCCCCCGCAACGCGATCGCCGTCGCGGCGGCGGCGGCCGCGGCGCGCTCGGGCCGGCCGGTGGGTGTCATCGCCGCCGGTGAACGGTGGCCGGACGACACGGTGCGACCAGCGGTCGAGGACCTCCTGGGGACGGGTGCCATCGTCTCGGCACTGCGGCTGGTCGAGCCGTCGATCAGTGTCTCGGTGGAAGCCGCCACGGCCGCGACGGCCTTCGAGGCGTACGCGGACACGCTGGGTCCGGTGCTGGCCGGCAGCGTGTCGGGCCGCGAGCTGCGCGCGGCGGGCTTCGTCGCGGACCTCGAACTCGCGGGGTGCCTCGACGTGTCCCGCTCGGTGCCGGTACTGCGGGACGGGGTGCTCCGGGGAGCCTGAGTTCGGCAGCGGGGGCACGGGCGGCCGCCGAGCAGGGCACGTCCGGTCCGCCACGGACGCGGCCACGCGATACTGGACGGGTGGGGCCGCACGGGGACGACGACATCAGCGCCGGGACCTGGATCGAGGTCGCCGACCGGGTGTGGGCGCGCCGCTACCGGGAACTGGACCTCTCCGTCGGCCTGGTCGTCGGGGACGACCGTTGCCTGGTCGTCGACACCCGGGGCGACGGGGAACAGGGCGCGGAGTTCGCGGCCGAGGTGCGCGTCCTGACCGGGCTGCCGTGGACGGTGGTCCTCACGCACGTCCACTTCGACCACTGCTTCGGGACCGACGCCTTCCTCCCCTGCCCGGTGTGGGCGCACCCCGAGGCCGGCGAGGCGTTGGAACGGACCGCCGACGCGCAGCGCGCCGAGTGGGTGGCCCGGTACCGGGCCGAAGGGCGGTCGGTGATCGCCGACCGGTTGGACCGGGTCCGGCAGCCCGTCCTCCCACGCCCCCTCCCCGCCGCCACGACCTCCTTCGACCTCGGCGGCCGCACGGTCCTGGTGCGCCACCTGGGACGCGGCCACACCGACCACGACGTGGTGGTCGAGGTCCCGGACACCGGAACGGTGTTCGCCGGCGACCTCGTCGAGCAGGGCGCGCCACCGGACTTCGGCGACTCGTACCCGCTGGAGTGGCCCGCCACCCTCCGCCGGCTCGCCGCGCTGGTTCCGGCGAACGGGGTGGTCGTGCCTGGCCACGGGGATCCGGTGGACGCGGCCTTCGTCCTGGCGCAGGCCGAGGACGTGGAGCGCGCCGCCGGGTCGTGCCGGGCCGGGCAGCCCGGCCGGACCGCCCCCGGGGGACCGCCCTACCCCGAGGAGACGATGGCCGTGATCGCGGCCCGGTTGCGCGCGACGCGCCCCGGCACTCCCACCAGCCCACCGGCTCAGGCCTGAGCGACGGTTTCCCACCCCTTGAGCCGACCACGTCCCGCCAGTTGATCTTGAGGGCGGGTGGTGGCCACGTGGCATATCCTGTGCCGCAACGGTGCTCAGGGCGACGGACGTCGCGCTGCCGAGGGGAGGTGGAGATGCGACCGAACCGGCGGATCACCGGGCCACCGTCCTCCACTCCCGGTCCACCACGCCGGGACTCGCTGCACCGTGAGCTCCAGGGCGCCCTCGAACACGGCCCGTTCAGCGACGCGTTGCGGCTCGCGATCGAAACGAGCGGCCTGAGCCTCGACCGCATCCAGCACCGGCTGGCCGAGCGGGGTGTGCGGATCAGCCTCACGACCCTCAGCTACTGGCGGCACGGCCGGAGCCGGCCGGAACGGCCCGAGTCGTTGCGGGGCGTCCAGATCCTGGAGGAGGTGCTCGCCCTCCCCGACTCCTCCCTCACCGCCCTGCTCGGCCCCCGACGCCCCCGGGGCCGCTGGGTGTCCCGCACCCCGCGGAGCCTGGACATGGACCAGCTCTTCGGCGACCAGGAGACGCTCCGCGACCTGCGGGCCAGCCTCGGAGTGCCCTCCCCCGACCAGCTGATCCCGCTGGCCGTGCACGACCTGCTGGTGGTCGACGCACGGCACGACGAGCTGGCGATCCGGACCAGGATGGTGATGCAGGCGGCGGTGGACGGGGTGTCGAGCACCTTCCTCGTGTACCGCAGTGACGACCCCGAGCGCACCGCCGCGGCCATCAGCACCCGCTACTGCACGCTCGGAGAGGTGCACCGCGACCCGGCCAGCGGTTTCGTGATGGCCGAACTCGTCCTGGACCGGGTCCTGGCCGCCGGGGAACCGACGGTCTTCGAGTACGAGATGGAACTGCCCCCCTCGGAGCCCGCCGGGTACCACGACCGGCGGTTCCTCTTCCCCACCCGCCAGTACGTGCTCCAGGTCCAGTTCGCCCCCACGGCGCTGCCCGCCCACTGCCAGCGCTACTACCAGGCCAGTGGGGACGCGCCCAGGCAGGACGTCCGCGAGGTCCCCCTGGGCTCGTCGCACACGGCCGCCATGATCGAAGTCGATCTCGCCGCCGGCATCTACGGGATGAACTGGGGCTGGAGCTGACCGGTCAGGAGAAGTCCAGCGTTCCCGTGCGGGTCCGCTTCAGCTCGAAGAAGTGCGGGTAGGCCGCGAGGGTCCGGGACGCGTCGAACAGCGCCCCCGCCTCCTCACCTCGGGGGATGCGGGTCAGCACCGGGCCGAAGAACGCCACTCCGTCGACGTGGATGACGGGCGTCCCGACATCCATCCCCACCGGGTCCATCCCCTCGTGGTGGCTGGCGCGCAACCGCTCGTCGTACTCGGTGCTCGTCGCGGCGTCCGCCAGGTCGGCCGGCAACCCCACCTCCGCCAGCGACTCGCGGATCACCCGGTCGTAGTCCTGGTCCTTCTCCTGGTGGATCCGGGTGCCCAACGCGGTGTAGAGAGGCCGGAGCACCTCCTGGCCGTGCTGGGCGGCCGCGGCGATGGCGACCCGGACGGGTCCCCACCCCTTGGTCAGCAGTTCGCTGTACTCGGCGGGCACATCCCGCCCCTCGTTGAGCACCGACAGGCTCATGACGTGGAAGGAGAGGTCGATCTCCCGCACCTTCTCCACCTCGAGCACCCACCGCGAGGTGATCCAGGCGAACGGGCACGCCGGGTCGAACCAGAAACCAACTCGCGGCTTGGACGGGGAGTCTGCGAACACGATCACGCCTCCAACGGGGTGGGTACTGGAATGGTGCTCCGTTCGCAGTCAACCACCGCCGTCACCGGTCCTATTCCCGGTCCCGAACGTCCACTGAGCCCCAGCAGGCCACTCCGACGCCGTCCCGCCGACGGGAGACGCGGTGCGGGCCCGCCGCGGCAGGGGGCCCCGCGCACGCGGCGAGCCGTCGCCGCACGGCACCGGTTGATCGTGATTGGATGCGGTGTCCCTTCACCCACGACGTCGTACAACCGAGGTAGCCAGTGGCCGCACCGAACCTGACCAGAGAACAGTCCGCAGAACGGAGCGCCCTGCTCTCCGTGCAGTCCTACGTCGTCGAACTGGACCTCACCGACGGCCGGGGGCAGCCGGGGGAGCAGACCTTCCGCTCCACCACGACCGTCCGGTTCCGCAGCGGGACTCCCGGCGCGAGCAGCTGGATCGACCTGGTCGCCGACCGGGTCGAGCGCGCGGTCCTCAACGGGGCGGAGCTGGACGTCAGCGCCTACCGGGAGGAGGACGGGATCGCGCTGCCCGACCTCGCCGAGGACAACGAGCTGGTGGTGGTGGCCGACTGCCGCTACATGAACACCGGCGAGGGCCTGCACCGGTTCGTCGACCCCGTCGATGGCGGCGTGTACCTGTACACGCAGTTCGAGACGGCCGACGCGAAGCGCATGTTCGCGTGCTTCGACCAGCCGGACCTGAAGTCCGTCTACGACCTCGTCGTGACCGCGCCGGCCGACTGGAAGGTGATCTCCAACGCGGCGGCGGAGCGCACCGAGGACGCCGGTGCCGGCGCGGTGCGGCACGTCTTCCGGCGCACCGAGCGGATGTCGACCTACCTGGTCGCACTGGTCGCGGGCCCCTACGCGGAGTGGCGGGACGAGCACGACGGCATCCCCCTCGGCCTCTACTGCCGGGCCTCGCTCGCCGAGCACTTCGACCCGGAGCGGTTGTTCACCGAGACCAAGCAGGGCTTCGACTTCTACAACTCCGCCTTCGGGGTCCGGTACCCCTTCGGCAAGTACGACCAGTGCTTCGTGCCCGAGTTCAACGCCGGAGCGATGGAGAACGCGGGCTGCGTCACCTACCTGGAGGACTACGTCTTCCGGTCCAGGGTCACCCGCTACCTGTACGAGCGCCGGTGCGAGACGCTGCTGCACGAGATGGCCCACATGTGGTTCGGCGACCTGGTCACCATGCGCTGGTGGAACGACCTGTGGCTCAACGAGTCGTTCGCCACCTGGGCCAGCGTGCTCGCCCAGGCGGAGGCGACGGAGTACACGCACGCCTGGACCACCTTCGCCAACATCGAGAAGTCCTGGGCGTACCGGCAGGACCAACTGCCCTCGACGCACCCCGTCGCCGCCGACATCCCCGACCTGCACGCCGTCGAGGTCAACTTCGACGGCATCACCTACGCCAAGGGCGCCAGCGTGCTCAAGCAGCTGGTCGCCTACGTGGGTCTGGAGAACTTCCTCGCTGGTCTGCGGCTCTACTTCGAACGCCACGCCTGGGAGAACGCCACCCTCGCCGACCTGCTCGCCGCTCTGGAGCAGGCGTCCGGCCGCGACCTGTCGTGGTGGAGCGCCGAATGGCTGGAGACGACCGGGCTGAACTCGCTGCGGCCCCGCTTCGAGGTGGACTCGGAGGGGCGCTTCACCTCCTTCGACGTGGTCCAGGGACCGGCCAGGCCCGGCGCCGGGGAACTGCGCACCCACCGGATCGCGGTCGGCGTGTACGACGACGACCCGGTGACCGGCCGGCTCGTCCGGGTGCGCCGAGTGGAGCTGGACGTCACCGGCGAGCGGACCCCGGTCGAGGAGCTGGTCGGGCAGCACCGGGGCCGGCTCGTGCTGGTCAACGACGACGACCTGACCTACTGCCACATGCGGCTGGACCCGGAGTCGCTGACCACCCTGATCGACCGCATCTCCGACGTCGAGGAGTCGTTGCCCCGCACGCTGTGCTGGTCGGCGGCGTGGGAGATGGCCCGTGAGGCGGAGCTGAAGGCCAGGGACTTCGTGAACCTGGTCCTCGGCGGCGTGCACCGCGAACCGGAGGTGGGCGTGGTGCAACGGCTGCTGCTCCAAGCCCAGACCGCGCTGAACTTCTACGCGGCCGACGACTGGCGGGCCGAGGGCTGGGCGCGGTTCAGCTCCCGGCTGCTGGAGTTGGCCCGGACGGCGGAGCCCGGGTCCGACCACCAGTTGGCCTTCGTCAACTCGCTGAGCGGGGCCGTGCTGGGTGCGGCGGAACTGGCGGTGGTACGCGGCTGGCTCGACGGGCGGGATGTGCCCGAGGGTCTGACGGTGGACACCGACCTGCGGTGGCGGCTGCTCCAGGCGCTGGTCGCCCACGGATCGGCGGGTGAGGACGAGGTCCGGGCAGAACGGGAGCGGGACGACACCGCGACCGGTCGCCGGCAGGCCGAACGCGCGCTCGCGCTGCGCCCCACCGTCGCGGACAAGGCGGAGGCCTGGCGACGGGCGACGCTCGACGACGAGCTGCCCAACGCGGTCAACGAGGCCATCATCGCGGGCTTCACGCACCCGGGCCAGTCCGAGCTGCTGGCCGACTACGTCGGTCGGTACTTCGCCGAGATCGCGGACGTGTGGAGCAGGCGCTCCATCGAACGCGCCCAGCCAGCCGTGGTCGGGCTCTTCCCGTCGTGGGCGGTGTCGGAGGAGACGGTGGCCGCGGCTGACGAGTGGCTCGCCGC
>NZ_AGVX02000135.1 GCF_000239155.1 Actinoalloteichus spitiensis RMV-1378 | reverse complement strand
CGGCACCGCCGGCGGCCGCCGGCGGTGCCACCGGCTCCGCGCGGCCAGGCAGGGGCAGGGCGCCACCGGCCTTCAGTATCCTTGCGCGGTCCCGACGGAGTGAACCCTTGGTGGAACAGAAGCGCATGAGGCGTTACGGCATCCTGATCCTTCCCGCTGCGAACAAGGTCTACACCGGGTCGTCGGTGGACCTGACCAGGGCCGAGCTCGCGGTCTTCGGTGACCGCCTGTTCCCCGGCCGTCTCACCGGCATCGGGATCCGCCGCCTGGGCGGCGTGGACTACGTGACCTTCGGCGCGGACGAACTCTCGGCGGCGGACCTGGACCTCCTGGCGAACCTGTCCTCCCGGTACGCCCTGTTCGAGCTGCGGGACGACCTGCTGCTGCCCCTGGACGCCCACCCGGGGGACCGGTTCGACGACGACCTGCTCACCATTCCGAAGTACGTGGGCAAGACCAACGAACTCTTCACGAAACTCCTGCTCAACGTCACCCTGCTCTCCTCGGACCTCGTCGCCGAGTGGGGCAGTGGCAAGCTCCGCGTGCTCGACCCCCTCGCGGGGCGAGGCACCACCCTAAGTCAGGCCCTGACGTACGGCTTCGACGCCCTCGGCGTCGAAGCGGACGGCAAGCACGTCGACGCCTACGCGGCGTTCCTCCGCACCTGGCTCAAACGCAAGCGCGTCAAGCACCACGCGGAGATCACCAGGATCCGACGGGACAAGAAGCAGATCGGTCGACGCCTCCACGCCGAGATCGGCGTCGACCGCGAGAGCTACAAGGCGGGGGAGCGGCTCACCCTCGACCTCGTGCACGCCGACACCCTCCGCGCGGCGGAGTTCTTCCCCGACCGGTCGGTGGACCTGATCGTCACCGACGCCCCCTACGGCGTGCAGCACGGCAGCCGGGACCGCAACGACGGTCTCGCCCGCAGCCCACGGGAACTCCTCACCGCCGCCGTCCCGGGGTGGTGCCGTCTCCTCCGCTCCGGCGGCGCGATGGGGATCTCCTGGAACACCTACGGGGCGGGCCGGGACGAACTGGCGAGGATCCTGACCGACAACGGGCTGCGGGTGTGCGACACCCCCGCCTACCACGGCTTCCGACACCGGGTCGACCAGGCCATCACCCGGGACCTGGTCGTCGCCACCAAGCCCTGACCCGTCGGTCGCCGCCACCGCAACCCCCGTCGCACCGGCCCGCACTCAACCAGTCCAGCGACGGCCCCGCCAGCGTCCCCAAGGGGCCGTGACCGGTAACGGCCAACAGCCCCCAACGCGGACTTGATCGGTCTACACCTGCCCTGAGCTGCGTCAACATCGGACCGGACCACGGTGAGCCCGCCAGGGGACCCAGCCGGCGATCAGCTATCACTAGGTCGGGAAGCGGTTTCTCGGCAGACCCAGACCAGTACGGTTCCCCCAACCCGTGACGACGCCGGGAACGGGACAGCCGGACCGAGGAGAACACCGGAACCGCCCGACACCGTGACAACCTGCCCCTGATCCGGGAAAGGGCCCAACGCAATGACGCGTGCACGAAGATCACTACTCGCGCTGGTGGCCGGAAGCGCCCTCGTGGTGTCCGCCGGCAGCGCCGCCGCACTCGACAACCCCGCCGGAGCGGACAGGTCGGCCGCACCGGCCGGGTCCGCCACCACCGAGGACGCCACGCCGGCGCGGCAGGCCGAACGCCTGGACCGGGGACTGCTGGCCGTCCCCACCGAGGACGGGGTCCTGGTGAGCTGGCGCCTGTTCGGCACCGACCCGCAGGACCTCGGCTTCCACCTGTTCCGCGACGGCCGGAAGATCAACCGCCAGCCCATCCGCTCCAGCACCAACTTCCTCGACCCCGACGGCGCCCCGGGGGACACCTACGAGCTGATGCCACTCGGCCAGGGTGGCCGCGGCGCGTCGGAGACGACCACCGCCCTGGCCGAGGCGCACTTCGACATCCCGCTGAACAAGCCCGCGGGTGGCACGACCCCGGACGGGGGCGAGTTCGAGTACCGGATCAACGACGCCAGCGTCGGTGACCTCAACGGCGACGGCCAGTACGACATCGTCGTCAAGTGGGAGCCCACCAACGCGCAGGACAACTCCCGGTCGGGCTACACCGGTGAGGTGTTCCTCGACGCCTACACCCTCGAGGGCGAACAGCTCTGGCGGCTCGGGCTCGGACCCAACATCCGCGCCGGAGCGCACTACACGCAGTTCCTGGTGTACGACTTCGACGGTAACGGCCGCTCGGAGGTGGTCCTGCGGACCGCCGACGGCACGGTGGACGGTCTCGGCCAGGTGATTGGTGACCCCGAGGCGGACTACCGGAACTCCTCCGGCTACGTCCTCACCGGGCCCGAGTTCCTGACCGTCTTCGACGGCCTGACCGGCGAAGCGCTGGAGACCGTCGACTTCGAACCCGCTCGCGGCGACATCTGCCAGTGGGGTGACTGCTACGGCAACCGGGGAGACCGGTTCCTGGCAGCCGTCGCTTACCTGGACGGGGAACGTCCCAGCATCATGATGTCCAGGGGCTACTACGAGAAGACCGTGCTGGCGGCCTACGACTGGCGTGACGGGGAACTCACCCAGCGCTGGATCTTCGACAGCGACGAGCCTGGCAACGGTGCCTACGCCCGGCAGGGCAACCACAACCTGAGCGTGGGCGACGTCGACGGCGACGGGCGCGACGAGATCGTGTTCGGCCAGATGACCGTCGACGACGACGGCACCGGTCTCTACTCCACCGGCCTGGGGCACGGCGACGCCATGCACCTGGGCAACCTGGACCCGAGCCGGGACGGCTTGGAGGTCTTCGGCGTGCAGGAGAGCTCCTCCGCCCGGTACGGACTGGCGTTGCGGGACGCTGGCAGCGGCGAGGTGCTCTGGGGTGAGCACACCGGGCGGGACACCGGCCGGGGCACCGCCGGCGACATCGACCCCCGGTACCCCGGTGCCGAAGCCTGGGCCGTCGACGGCGAGTGGAACAGCCCGACCGGGTGGCTGGTCAGCGCCTCCGGCGAACTGATCTCGAACAACATCCCCCCGGCGAACTTCGTCGTCTGGTGGGACGGCGACCTCGGCCGGGAGATCCTGGACCACGACTTCCGGGAGAGCGACCGTCGCGGGGTGGGCCGGATCGACAAGTGGGACTGGGAGAACGAGACCCTCGTCAACCTGCTCACGCCGACCGGGACCCAGTCGATCAACGACACCAAGGGCAATCCGAGCCTCCAGGCGGACATCCTCGGCGACTGGCGCGAGGAAGTGCTGTGGCCCACCGAGGACGACACGGCCCTGCGCGTCTACACGACGACGTACCCCACCGAGCACCGCATCACCACGCTGATGCACGACCCCATCTACCGGCTCGGGGTGGCCTGGCAGAACGTCGCCTACAACCAGCCGCCGCACACCAGCTTCTTCCTGGGCTTCGACATGGAGACGCCCGACCAGCCCAACATCTACTACCCGTGACCCGTTGACCCGAGGGCCGCGCCGGGAGGCCACGTCGCCCCGTTACCTTTTTCGTAGCTCCTGATCAAGGAGTCGTG
>NZ_AGVX02000136.1 GCF_000239155.1 Actinoalloteichus spitiensis RMV-1378 | reverse complement strand
GGTGCCCGAGCGGCCGAAGCGGCGGCCGGCGGCCACCCGGACCCGCGAGCGCGCCGCGCTCGGTGCGGGCACCCCGGCGGCCGGGACCGGTACCGCGCTCGCCGACGACGAGCCCGCGGGCGGCGACGACACCGAGGGCACAGCAGCCGACCGGCCCGGCGCCGGTCAGTCCGGAGTTGGCACGCGGGATCGCGCCAGCTCCGCGAAGGAGGACGGCAATGGGACTGTTTGACCCCCTCAAGGGCTTCGGGGTCACCTTCTCGACGATGTTCAAGAAGGTCGCCACCGAGGAGTACCCGGAGGTCCCCAAGATCCCGGCGGCCCGCTTCCACGGCAGGCACCAGCTCAACCGGCACCCGGACGGGCTGGAGAAGTGCGTGGGCTGCGAGCTGTGCGCGTGGGCCTGCCCGGCGGACGCCATCTTCGTCGAGGGCGGGGACAACACGGAGGAGGCCCGCTACTCGCCCGGCGAGCGGTACGGGGCCGACTACCAGATCAACTACCTGCGCTGCATCGGCTGCGGCCTGTGCGTGGAGGCCTGCCCGACCCGGTCGCTGACGATGATCACCGACTTCGAGCTGGCCAACGACAACCGCCAGGACCTGATCTACACGAAGGAACAGCTCCTCGCTCCGCTGCTGCCCGGGATGGAGCAGCCACCGCACCCGATGCGGCTCGGCGAGGACGAGCAGGACTACTACGTCCACGGCCCCGAGCTGGCCAGGCGGGCGGGTGTCCCGGAGGGAAGCACTGTGGAGACCGGCTCTGAGGAGGCCCGGCGGTGAGCCTGGCAACACTCGCGAGTCAGCTCGGCGCGGCGGTGTCCGCGCCGGGCCCGCTGCTGGCCCAGGCCGGGACGCCGGCGTCCGGGCCCGAGGTCATCGGAATCGGCGAGACCATCGCGTTCTGGATCCTCGGTCCGCTGGCCCTGGCGGGCGCGCTGGGCATGGTGTTCGCCCGGAACGCGGTGCACTCCGCGCTCTGGCTGGTGCTGACCATGCTCTCGCTCGGTGTCGTGTACATGGTGCAGCAGGCCCCGTTCCTCGGGATCGTGCAGATCATCGTGTACACCGGCGCGATCATGATGCTGTTCCTGTTCGTGCTGATGCTGGTCGGCAGGGACAGCGCGGACTCCGTGGTCGAGGTGATCCGGGGTCAACGCCTGCTCGCGACGCTGTTCGGCGTCGGCTTCGCCGTGCTGGTGGTCGGGGCGGTCGCCCGGTCCCTCGGCACCGTCGAGTCGGCGGGGCTGGGCGCGGTGAACGCCGTGCAGGACGGCAACGTGACCGGGCTGGGCAACCTGCTCTTCACCGACTACGTGTTCCCCTTCGAACTCACCGGCGCCCTGCTGGTGGTCGCGACGGTGGGCGCGCTGATGTTCGTCCTGGCCGACAAGCGGTCGGCGCCGCCGCGCAAGTCCCAGCGCGAGCAGGCCGACGAACGCTTCCGAGGTGACCGGCCGCGTGTCTCGCCGCTGCCCGGGCCCGGTGTGTTCGCCACCGCCAACTCGGTCGCGGTGCCGGCGCTGCTGCCGGACGGGTCGGTCGCGCCGGAGTCGCTCTCCGAGATCATCGAGTCCACCGCGGTGCGCACCCTCGACGCGGACCGGGCGAGCGTCGCCGGCGGTGCCGGCGAGCCCGGCGCCCGCGCCCTGGCGACCGGCTCCCCCGAGGAGGCGGACGCCGGGGACGGGGACGCCGGGAGCACGGAGCCGACGGGGGCTGACGCGGCGGGGCCGGAGGCCCCGACGGCGGAGGACACGGACCGGAAGACCGGCTCCGACACGGGGAAAGAGGAGGGTAGGGCGTGACACCGACGTACTACCTGCTGCTGTCGGCTCTGCTCTTCACCATCGGAGCCGTCGGCGTGCTGGTCCGGCGCAACGCGATCGTGGTGTTCATGTGCGTGGAGCTGATGCTCAACGCGGTCAACCTGTCGCTGGTGACCTTCGCGAGGATCAACGGGGAGCTCGACGGCCAGATCATGGCCTTCTTCGTCATGGTCGTCGCGGCTGCCGAGGTGGTGGTCGGACTGGCGATCATCATGTCGATCTTCAAGACGCGCCGGTCGGCCTCGGTCGACGACGCCAACCTGTTGAAGTACTGAGGGGTCGACGTTGGAGACGTTCCTGGCTGTCCAAGAGCCGCTCGCCGCGTCGGGCGTGGCCGAGTACGGCTGGCTGCTGATCGCGCTGCCGCTGTTCGGGGCGGCGGTGCTGCTGCTGGGTGGCAGGCGGACCAACGCCTGGGGCCACCTGCTCGGCTGTGCCACCGTCATCGCCGCCTTCGTCTACGGGCTGGCGTTGTTCCTGTCGATGACCGGGCTGCCGGCCGACGAACGCGTGCGGGAACTGCACCTGTTCGACTGGATCCCGGTGAACGCGCTGAACGTCGAGTTCGGCCTGCGCATCGACCCGCTGTCCATGGTGTTCGTCCTGCTCATCACCGGCGTGGGTGCGCTCATCCACATCTACTCCGTCGGTTACATGAGCCACGACCAGGCGGGGCGGACCGGAGCGGAGAACACCGAGCGCCGCCGCTTCTTCGCGTACCTGAACCTCTTCGTCGGCGCCATGCTCGTCCTGGTGCTCGGCAACAGCTTCGTGACGCTGTACCTGGGCTGGGAGGGTGTCGGACTCGCCTCCTACCTGCTGATCGCGTTCTGGCAGCACCGGCCCGCCGCCGCGACCGCAGCGAAGAAGGCCTTCCTGATGAACCGGGTCGGCGACGTCGGCCTGGCGCTGGCGATCTTCCTGATGTTCGCCGAGCTGGGCACCACCCAGTACACCGAGGTCTTCGCCAGGGCCGGTGAGATGCCGACCGGTGTCCTGCTGGCGATCGCCCTGCTGCTCCTCCTGGGTGCCTGCGGCAAGTCCGGCCAGTTCCCGCTCCAGGCGTGGCTCCCCGACGCCATGGAGGGCCCCACCCCGGTGTCGGCCCTCATCCACGCGGCGACGATGGTCACCGCCGGCGTCTACCTGATCGCCCGGTCCAACCCGATCTACAACCTCACCGAGGACGGCCGCCTGGTCGTCACGATCATCGGCGCGCTCACGCTGCTGATCGGCGCGATCATCGGGTGCGCCTACGACGACATCAAGAAGGTGCTCGCCTACTCGACGGTGAGCCAGATCGGTTACATGGTCCTCGCCGTCGGGCTGGGGCCGGCGGGGTACGCGCTCGGCATCTTCCACCTGCTCACGCACGGCTTCTTCAAGGCGGGGCTGTTCCTCGGAGCCGGTTCGGTCATGCACGGCATGAACGACGAGGTGAACATGCGCCGCTTCGGCGGCCTGGCGAAGCACATGCCGATCACCTTCGTCACCTTCGGGCTCGGCTACCTGGCCCTGATCGGGTTCCCGTTCCTCTCCGGCTACTTCTCGAAGGACGAGATCGTCGCGGCCGCCTTCGCCCAGGAGGGCTGGCGGGGCTGGGTGTTCGGCGGGGCCGCCGCGCTGGGCGCCGCGCTGACCGCCTTCTACATGACCCGCCTCATGCTGATGACCTTCTTCGGCGAGAAGCGCTGGAAGGGGCAGAAGTCGGCGGACGGCCGCGAGTACCACCCGCACGAGTCGCCGGCGAGCATGACCGTGCCGATGATCGTGCTGGCCTTCGGCTCGGTGTTCGGCGGGGTGCTGCTGTACTCGGGTGACCGCCTGCTCGGCTGGCTGGAACCCTCGCTCGGCGCCGTGGCCCACCCCGAGGGCGGCGCGTTGCCGCACTCGGTGATCCCGTTCCTGGTGGTCGGGCTGTCGGCCGTCGGTGTGCTGCTGGCCTGGTTGCTGGTGGGTCGCCGCCCGGTCCCGGCCACCGCACCGGCCCAGGTGTCGTTCCCGGTCCGCGCGGCGCGGGCCGACCTCTACGGCAACGCGCTCAACGAGACGCTGTTCGCCCGCCCGGGCACCTGGCTCACCAGGGCGCTCGTCTACGTGGACAACAGGGGTGTCGACGGGCTGGTGAACGGGATCGCCGCCCTGCTCGGCGGCAGCTCCGGTCGGTTGCGACGCGCCCAGACCGGTTTCGTCCGGTCCTACGCGCTGAGCATCCTGGGCGGAGCGGTCCTGCTCACCGCGGCGCTGCTGGTGGTGAGGTTCACGTGACCGGACAAGTCAGGAGCGTCCAGCGACGCATGCGTGGTGACAGCCGGCCCGGCGCACGGGCCCACGATCGGTATCCAGTGAGGACGACGCGTCCGGGGGCCGGGTCGCCGGCCGGGGCCGGCGCGGTCGGTGGGGAGGACCAGTGAGCGGTTCGGTATTGCTCCTCGCGCTACTCTTCCTGCCCCTGCTCGGCGCGCTGGTCGTGGCGTTCCTGCGCTCCGACGACCGGGTGGCCAAGGGTGCCGCGCTCGGCTTCTCGATCGCCGAGCTCGCCCTGGTCGTGGCCGCCTGGGCGGCGTACGACCCGGCGGGCGACCGGATCCAGCTGGGCAGTTCGGCCGAGTGGATCCCGCGGTTCGGTGTGCACTTCGCGGTCGGCGTGGACGGCATCGCGCTGGTCATGATCGCGCTGATCGGGATCCTGGTCCCGATCGTCATCGGCGGGTCGTGGAACGACCGGCTCCCCGAGGAACGCACCGCGGCGGGCTTCTACTCGCTGATCCTGCTGATGCAGGCGCTGATGGTCGGCGTGTTCGCCGCCACCGACGTGCTGCTCTTCTACGTGCTCTTCGAAGCGGTGCTGGTGCCGATGTACTTCCTCATCGGCCGGTTCGGCGGGGCGCGGCGGCAGTACGCGGCGGTCAAGTTCTTCCTGTACTCGCTGCTCGGCGGTCTGATCATGCTGGCCTCCGTGATCGGCGTGTACGTGGTGAGCGGCAACCAGCTCGGCAGCGGCACCTTCGACTGGGAGACGCTGGTCGCCACGGTGTCCACGGCGGACACGAGCACCCAGATCTGGTTGTTCCTCGGCTTCTTCATCGCCTTCGCGATCAAGGCGCCGCTGGTGCCGCTGCACACCTGGCTGCCGGACGCCGGTGCCGAGGCGCCGATCGGCGTCGGTGTGCTGCTGGTCGGCGTGCTGGACAAGATCGGCACCTACGGCTTCCTGCGGTACTGCCTGCCGATGTTCCCCGACGCCAGCCGGGAGCTCGCGCCGCTGGTGCTGGTGCTCGCGGTGGCGGGCGTCATCTACGGTGCCCTGCTCGCCGTGGGCCAGGACGACATGAAGCGCTTCGTGTCCTACACCTCGGTGGCGCACTTCGGTTTCATCGCGCTCGGTGTGTTCGCCTTCACCAGCCAGGCCCAGGCCGGCGCGGTGCTGTACATGGTCAACCACGGCATCGCCACCGGCATGCTGTTCCTGGTGGTCGGCATGGTCATCGCCAGGGGCGGCTCCCGCAACATCAGCGACTACGGCGGGTTGGCGAAGCTGACCCCGGTGCTCGCCGGCATGTTCGTCGTCGCCGGTCTCGCCTCGCTGGCCCTCCCGGGTACCAACTCCTTCGTCAGCGAGTTCCTGGTGCTCATCGGCGCGTTCCCGACCCAGCCGGTGTTCACGGTGATCGCGGCGGTCGGCATGGTCCTGGCGGCGTTGTACGTGCTGTGGGTCTACCAGCGGGTCATGCAGGGCCCGCTGCGCGGCAACGCGGTCCTGGGGCTGGCCGGCGGCCCCGGCGCGGCCGGGGACCCGTCCTCGGAGGGGCTGGCCGCCAGGCTCGCGAGCAAGGTTCCGGACCTGAGTCGTCGGGAGCTGGCGGTGCTGGCGCCGTTGGTGGCGCTGGTGCTGTTCCTCGGTGTGTACCCCCAGCCGGTGCTGGACGTGATCACACCTTCTGTTGACGCGACGCTGACGGAGCTCGGCGTCACGGACCCGGTGCAGGAAGGCAACTGACGTGGGGATGAGCCTGTCACCAATGTTCCAGGCCACGCTCGGCTCCCAGGATCTCGCGCAGTCCGCGGTGAACATCCCGGAGATCGACTGGCAGGCGATCTCGCCGGTCGTGGTGGTGTTCGTCGCCGCCTGCCTGAGCGTGCTGGTCGAGGCGTTCCTGCCGAGGGAGCGCCGGTGGTCGGTGCAGGTGACGCTGTCGCTGCTCACCGTCGTGGCCGCGGGTCTCGCGCTCGGCCTCTACGTGAACTCGGACGCCGTCGTCGGCACCGGGGGCATCACGGTGGCGGGGCAGGCCGTCCCGTTGTTCTCCGCCGACTACCCGGCGTTGTTCCTGTGGGGCACCCTGCTGGCGCTGTCCTTCGGGGCGCTGTTGCTGATCGCGGACCGCTCGGTGGACGGCGGGGCCTTCGCCAGCCCCGTCCCGCCGGCCCCCGGGGGTGACGCCGTCCAGTACCAGGCACCCGGCCGGCAGACCGAGGTGTTCCCGCTCGCGCTGTTCGCGCTCGGCGGCATGATGGTCTTCCTGGCGGCGAACGACCTGCTCACGATGTTCGTCGCCCTGGAGGTGCTCAGCCTCCCGCTCTACCTGATGTGCGGGCTGGCCCGGCGCCGGCGGCTCATCTCCCAGGAGTCGGCGGTCAAGTACTTCCTGCTGGGCGCGTTCTCCTCGGCGTTCTTCCTCTACGGCCTCGCGCTGCTCTACGGCTACGCGGGTTCGGTCCGGCTGGTCGACATCGCGGCCGCCACCGCCGGTACCGACCGCCCGGAGACCCTGCTCTACGCCGGGTTCGGGCTGCTGGTGGTCGGCCTGCTGTTCAAGGCCTCCATCGGCCCGTTCCACGCCTGGACGCCGGACGTCTACCAGGGCGCGCCGACCCCGGTGACCGCCTTCATGGCCGCCTGCACGAAGGTCGCCGCCTTCGGCGCCATCCTGCGGGTGCTGACCCTGGCGTTCGAGGCGAGCAGCTGGGAGTGGCGTGGCGTGCTGTGGGCTGTGGCCATCGTCTCGATGCTCATCGGCGCGGTGCTCGGCCTCACCCAGACCGACATGAAGCGGATGATCGCCTACTCCTCGATCGCGCACGCCGGGTTCCTGCTCGTGGGAGCCATCGCGATGACCGAGGACGGCCTGTCCGGCACGATGTTCTACCTGCTGGCCTACGGCTTCACCACGCTGGCGGCCTTCGGGATCATCACGCTGGTCCGGGACGGCAACGGCGAGGCCACGCACCTGTCCCAGTGGGCGGGGCTGGCGAAGCGGTCGCCGCTGGTCGCCGCGACCTTCGCGTTCCTGCTGCTCGCGCTGGCCGGGATCCCCCTGACCAGCGGCTTCATGGGCAAGCTCGCCGTCTTCTCGGCCGCGATCGCGGACGGGATGGCTCCGCTGGTGGTGGTCGCGCTGCTCGCCAGCGCCATCGCGGCCTTCTTCTACCTGCGCGTCATCGTCCTGATGTACTTCAGCGAACCGGCCCAGGACGGTCCGACGGTCAGTGTGCCCGGTGCCTTCACCACGGCGGCCATTACCCTCGGGGTCGTGGTCACGCTCCTGCTGGGCGTGCTCCCGGCGTTCGCCCTGGACTGGGCAAGTGTGGGCGGGTTCGTGTCGTAGGCGCGCGGGCCCCTGGTGAGAAGGCGGCGTTGACGTGTCGAGTAGTGCGCAGACCGGTTCGGGCGGCGAGAGATTCTCCACCCTGAACATCGAGGACCCAGGGCTCTCCTCGGCCCTGGGTTCCGGGCTGCGGGAAGTGGAAGATCTCCTCCGGGGGTTGTTGCGCAGCGAGGTCACCCTGATCTCGGAGACCTCGCACCACCTCTTCGAGGCGGGGGGCAAGCGGTTCCGGCCGCTGTTCACCCTGCTGGCCGCCCAGTTCGGTCGGGGCATCAACGAGGACGTGGTCAAGGCCGCCGCGGCCGTGGAACTCGTGCACCTCGCGAGCCTGTACCACGACGACGTGATGGACGAGGCGAGCATGCGGCGCGGGGCGCCGAGCGCCAACGCCCGCTGGGACAACTCGATCGCGATCCTCGCCGGGGACTTCCTGTTCGCCAGGGCCTCCTACCTGGTCGCCGACCTCGGCGTGGAGGCGGCGAGGATCATCGCCTCGACGTTCGGGGAACTGGTCACCGGGCAGATGCGGGAGAGCACCGGCCCGGCCGCCGGGGTGGACCGGGTCTCCCACTACCTCACCGTCATCGCCGAGAAGACGGGGTCGCTGATCGCGACCTCCGGGCAGTACGGCGGGATGCTCTCCGGGGCGGGCGAGGCCGAGGTCCGGGCGCTGCGCCGGCTGGGTGAGCTCGTCGGCAGCATGTTCCAGATCTCCGACGACGTCATCGACATCGACTCGCCGGCCACCGAGTCCGGGAAGACGCCCGGAACGGACCTGCGGGAGGGCGTGCTCACCCTGCCGATGCTCTACGCCCTGGGCGACGAGAACGGCAACGGGCGGTTGACGGAGCTGCTGCGGGGCCCGCTGACCGACGACGCCCACGTGACCGAGGCGTTGGACCTGCTCCGCGCTTCGGACGGCCTGAGCAAGGCCCGGGAGACCCTCGCCGACTACGCCCGCCAGGCGCGCGCCCAGCTGGCCACGCTGCCCGGGGGAGCGGCGAACGACGCGCTGGGTGGTCTGATCGACTACATGCAGGCCCGGACGAACTGACGGGAGCCGACGGCCCGCGGGCCCCAGCCCCCTGAGGGTGGTGCCCGGTGCCTCCCGCCGGGTGGGCGCTCCGGTTCGGTGGCCGGTGTCCCGCTCCTCCGGACGGGGTGCTCCGACCCTGGCTGCCGGAGCGACGGGACCAGCCCGGGCCGCGCCCGGGGACGGCGAACAGGCCCGCAGCCCGGGGCGGCGCGTCGTACCCCGTGCGTCGGCGGGAGGCGGGAGCACCAGGGTGAGGGGCCCGGCGGGTACGGGCCGGGGAGCCCGGTAGGGGCGAGGACCAGCTCCGCTCCGGGCCGGTGGGCGGCCGTTCCCGGGCGTGCGACCCGGCTCCCGGGACGGCGGCGGGACCGGGGCCCAGGAGGACGAGCCCCCGCCCCCGCGTCGTTCCCCGGCACGCACCGAGTCGGTCCTCCCCCGTCCCGCCCGGGCACCGTGCGGCGGTGGTCCGCCCAGCACGGGCGCTCCCCGGCGCTGGTCCTGCCCTCCTGGACTTCGACCGCCGGTCCGGGTGCCGCGCTGGCCACGGGGAGCCGAGCCGCCCCGTCCGGGGGTACGACCAGGTGCGGCGCCGGTCCTCGCGAGCGGCGGAGGTCCCGGCGGCGGGAACCGGGGTCCGCGTCGGAGCGCCAGGAAGGTGAGCTGCTCGCCGCCCGTTCACACCGGCGGCAGCGTGGACGTCGAGGCCGTCCGGTTCCTCCTCCTGGTCCGCCGCGAGGCCAGCAGGCTGTCCACCGTGAACACCAGCAGCGCCAGCCACACGATGGCGAAGCCCAACCAGCGCGCCGCCGACATCGGTTCACCGTCGACGACGAGGCCGTAGACGAGCATGAGGGTCGGCGCCAGGTACTGGAGCATGCCCAGCAGCGTGAGCGGAATGCGGCGGGCCGCCCCGTTGAACAGCAACAGCGGCACGGCGGTGGCCGGGCCGGCGAGCACCAGCAGCAGGGCGTGGCCCACCCCTTCCGAGAGGAACGTCGCCGAGCCGGCGAGCTGCGCCCACACCAGGTACCCGAGCGCCAGCGGTGCCATCAACGCGCTCTCCGTCATCACGCTCGTCGCGGCGCCGAGCGTGACGGTCTTCTTCAGCAGCCCGTAAAGGCCGAAGGTGATCGCGAGGCTGACGGCCAACACCGGCGGACGGCCGTAGTCGAGGGTCAGCACGAGGACGGCGCAGAACCCGGTGCCCAGCGCCACCCACTGGCCGGCGCGCAGGCGCTCGCGGAGCACGGCCATCCCCAACAGCACGCTCACCAACGGGTTGATGAAGTAGCCGAGGGAGACGTCGACGGTCTGGCCGGACTGGACGCCGACGACGTAGAGCCCCCAGTTCACCGTGATGAGGGCGCTCGCCCCCAGGACCATCGCCCACTGGCGCGGGGGGAGCGTGCGCAGCGGCCGCCACCACCCGAAGACCAGGCCGGCCCCACCGAGCAGCACGAAGGTCCACAGGAGGCGGTGCGCGAGCACCTCGACGGAACCGGCGGCGGCGAGCAACGCCCAGAAGGCCGGCAGGACTCCCCACACCAGGTACGCGGAGACGCCGAAGAGGGTACCGCCGCGGATCGTTCCGCCCCCACCACCGCGACCGCCGTGGTCCGCGGCCCGAGTTCCACCCTCCACGATGCTCGCTGACACCGAACCAACATACGCCTGGAGGAGGAAGCGTCGCTCGTCCCGGTGGGAGGGCCCGGCGGGCTGGAGGCCTCTGAGGTGGGGTTTCCGGTGGATTGCCTACTCACTGGTGCGCAACTCACACCTTCGAGTGAGATCAACAGCGCGTTGGGTAGCGTATGCGGGGCCTTGCGGGTTCGGGTCCCGCCGACGTGGCCGTCGCCGTCCGACCCCGGGTGTCCGGTTCGAGGGGCCGTCGGACGCGCGGAGCCGCCGTCGACGCGGGCCGAACGCGCGGAGCCGTGTTGGCGCGGTGCGGTGCCGGCGCGGTGGGGGTGCCAGCGTTGCCGTGCGCTAGGAGGAACTTCCTGTGACGTCGATTTTCGGGCAGGTCTGGCTGTGGAGCCTGCTCGCCTTCCTGCTGGGAGCACTGGCCACCTGGCTGTTGCTCGTGCGTCCCGTGCAGCGGAGGCTCAACCGGATCACGAGCGGTGGAGGCGCTCACGGGGACGGGCAGTCCTCGACGGACCCGCCGTCGGAGGTGGAGATCAGTTCGGACGACGTCTTCGCGGGACTGCGCGAGGCACCGTCCCAGGCGGCGGCGCCGGACGAACCGTTCGAGGACCCCTGGGAGAACGAACGGCAGCCCGCGCCCGGTGGTGGCGGGACGGACCAGCGTTCCGGGGGTTCGGGAACCCTGGTGTCCTCGGCGCCTCCTCCCGAGGGTGCGCCCGTGCCCGAGGAGCGGCGGAACCCCGGCACCCTGGTATCCCCACCGGCGTCGACCGAGCCGGAGGCGCCGGCCGCCGGTGCGCGTCCCACCGAGCGCTGGGCTGGCGAGGACACGGCGGCGCGGTCCGAGGACGCGGCACCCGCACCCGCGGCCGCCGAGCAGACCGCCGTCATCCCCCCTGTACCCGCCGACGACCGCCACGCCGGTTCCCCCGCGCGGACCGGTCGTGCAGCGCAGGACGAGGCGGAGCGGACCGGACGGTTCTTCCCCGCCGCCCGAGGCGGGGAGCGCCCCCTGGAGACGAGCGGGCGCACCAGCCGCCTGGACACCCGGTCCCGCCCCACCCGCAGGACCCCGGTGGACGACCCGGCGGACATCGAACTGTCGGACCCGAACCCCGGCGGCGGGGCGGAACCGGAGTTCCCGACGACCGAGCCGGCGCCGGCCGCCGCCCCGGTCGACGGCGACGATCTGGACGCCGCCTGGCCCGCGCACGACTACGAGCCGACCGGAACGCCGGACCGGCCGGCGGCCGACCCCGCCGAGGGCCGCACCGACTTCTTCCGCCGCCCGGACTTCCCCGAGGACGACACCGGCGGGCCGAGGGCCGCCGCGTCCGCGGTCAGCGAGGCCGACGAGGTCGAGGAGATGGCCTGGCCGTCCGAGGACGACGACGCGCCCGCCTTCCCGGGGGCGGAGGCACCGGAGGGCACGGCCGGCCCCGTGCCGGGTCCGCCCGGTGACCAGGGGGAGACCAGCGTCATCCCGGCGATCCGGGAGGACGTCGCACCCGAAGCGCCACGACCGAACCCGACGTCGCACGAGGAGCGCGGCGGGAACACCCACCAGCCACCCCGCCCGGGCGCCACCGGGCCGAACCGAACGGACGACGTGGAAACCCAGCACACCACCGCCCCCGCAGCCGACCCGGCCCCGAGGGAGGCGCCGCGCGACGGGGAACGGGCGCGCAGCCTCTTCGAGCCGGTGCTCGATCCGGAGGAGTTCGCGGACTCGGGCCTGCCCCGCCGCGCCGGCGACGGCAACCCCAACCCGGCGCCCGGTGGTGACTTCATCTGGTTCGACAAGAAGGACCAGGACTGAGGTCCGGCCGGCTCCGGCGGGACCTCAGGACCCGGGTCGGGGGCGGCGGGAACACCGCCCCCGACCCCGCCGCCACTCGAGGCGGCGACACGTTCTCGGGAGCACCCACGTGCCGACACGCCGGTGCCCGGCCGACGGCACCGCCGCGGCGAGCACGACGACCGCCCCCGGCTGGTCAGCCAGGCACCTGCCAGGTGTCGTTGCCGCGCAGCAGCGCCGCCAGGTCGGCCGGCCGCGACTCCTGGGCCTGCCGCACCTGTTCCCGGGCCAGGTCGTCGTAGGTGGGACGGCTCACGGACCGGAAGATCCCGGTCGGCGTGTGCTCCAGGTCCTGCCCGCCCAGCCGGGAGAGCGCGAAGGCGTAACCCGGGTCGGTGCGGCTGGCGTCGTGCACGACCACGGCGTCCTCACCGACCTCGGAGACCCGGCGAACGCGCAGTTCGAAGCCGTCCTGGACGACGCCGAACTCGCCCTCCGGCCCGAACCGGATCGGCTCACCGTCCCGCAGCGGGACGATGCGCCGCTCCCGCTCACCAGGCTCCTTGAGCACGTCGAACGCGCCGTCGTTGAAGATCGGGCAGTTCTGGTAGATCTCGACCAGGGCGCTGCCCCGGTGCTCCGCCGCCGCCCGCAGGACCTCGGTCAGCTGTTTCCGGTCCGAGTCCATCGCCCGGGCCACGAAGGTCGCCTCCGCGCCCAGCGCCAGGGACACCGGGTTGAACGGGTGGTCCAGCGAACCCACCGGGGTGGACTTGGTGACCTTCCCCTGCTCCGAGGTCGGCGAGTACTGGCCCTTGGTGAGCCCGTAGATCCTGTTGTTGAACAGCAGGATCTTCAGGTTGACGTTCCTGCGCAGCGTGTGGATCAGGTGGTTGCCACCGATCGACAGGGCGTCGCCGTCACCGGTGACGACCCACACCGACAGGTCGGAGCGCGAGGTGGCCAGCCCGGTGGCGATGGCCGGGGCGCGGCCGTGGATCGAGTGCACCCCGTAGGTGTTCAGGTAGTACGGGAATCGCGAGGAACAGCCGATGCCGGAGACGAATACGGTGTTCTCCCGCTTCAGCCGCAGCTCCGGCAGGAAGGACCGCACCGCGGCGAGCACGGCGTAGTCCCCACAACCCGGGCACCAGCGGACCTCCTGGTCCGAGGTGAAGCTCTTCGCGGTCTGCTTCTCATCGGTGGTGGGGACTCCGGCGGTGCCGCCGATCGAGGGCAGGCCGAGATCAACCGTGGTCACGCGTCCTCCTGACGTGATCCTGCGTGCCCGGTCCGGTGGACCGGGCGGCCCGGAGCGGGCCGGGCCGGTGTGCGGTGGGGTGCGCCGGTCCCGTTCACGCGTGGACCTCCTGGAGCACCTGGTCGAAGACCATCTGGAGTTCCTCGGCCTTGAACGGGAGGCCGGCCACCTTGGTGTGGCTGACCACGTCGACGAGGTACCTGGCCCGCAGCAACGTCGCCAGTTGCCCGAGGTTCATCTCCGGCACGACCACCCGCCGGTAGCGCCCCAGCACGTCGCCGAGGTTGGACGGCATCGGGTTGAGGTGGCGCAGGTGGGCCTGGGCGATGGGGGTGCCGGCGGCCCGGACGCGACGGCAGGCCGCACCGATGGGCCCGAAGGTGGAGCCCCAGCCGAGGACCAGCACGTCGGCCACGCCGGAGGGGTCGTCGACCTCGAGGTCGGGCACGGTGATGCCGTCGATCTTGGCCTGGCGGATGCGCACCATCCGGTCGTGGTTGTCGGGGTCGTAGGAGATGTCCCCCCGTCCGTCGGACTTCTCCAGACCGCCGATGCGGTGCTCGAGGCCCGGTGTCCCCGGCACGGCCCACGGGCGGGCCAGGGTCTCGGGATCCCGCAGGTAGGGCCAGAACTCGCCGGACCCGTCCGGGGCGTTGGCCTCGGACGCGAACGGCACGCGGAGGTCGGGCAGCTCCGCGAGGTCGGGCAGCAGCCACGGCTCGGAGCCGTTCGCGATGTAGCCGTCGGACAGCAGCAGCACCGGGGTGCGGTAGGTGAGCGCGATCCGCGCGGCGTCCAGCGCGACGTCGAAGCAGTCGGCGGGCGAGGACGGGGCCAGCACCGGAACGGGAGCCTCGCCGTTACGGCCGTACATGGCCTGGAGCAGGTCGGCCTGCTCGGTCTTGGTCGGCAGGCCCGTGGACGGACCACCACGTTGGATGTCGCAGATCAGCAGCGGGAGCTCGGTCATCACGGCCAGCCCGATCGTCTCCGACTTGAGGGCGATGCCGGGCCCGGAGGTCGTCGTCACGCCGAGGGCGCCGCCGTAGGAGGCGCCGAGCGCCGCCCCGATCCCCGCGATCTCGTCCTCGGCCTGGAACGTCGTCACCCCGAAGTTCTTGTGCTTGCTCAGCTCGTGCAGCACGTCCGAGGCGGGGGTGATCGGGTAGGTGCCGAGGAAGACGTCAAGACCGGACCGCTGGCCGGCGGCCACGATCCCGTAGGCCAACGCCAGGTTCCCCGTGATCTGCCGGTAGGTGCCCGGTGGCAGCTTCGCCGGCGCGACCTCGTAGGTCACCCCGAAGGCCTCGGTGGTCTCCCCGTAGTTCCAGCCGGTGCGGAACGCGAGGACGTTGGCCTCGGCGATCTCCGGCCGCCGCCGGAACTTCTCCCGGAGGAACCGTTCGGTGCCCTCGGTGGACCGGTTGTACATCCAGGACAGCAGGCCGAGCGCGAACATGTTCTTCGCCCGCTCGGCGTCCTTCTTCGACAGCCCGGTCTCCTCCAGGGCGCCCCTGGTCAGAGTCGCCATGGCGACCTCGTGCACCTGGAACCCGCCGAGTGAACCGTCCTCCAGCGGGTTGGAGGAGTAACCGACCTTGGTCAGGTTCCGCTTGGTGAACTCGTCGGTGTTGAGGATCAGGATGCCGCCCTGTGGAAGGTCCCGGATGTTGGCCTTCAGCGCGGCCGGGTTCATCGCGACCAGGACGTCGGGGCGGTCCCCCGGGGTGAGGATGTCGTAGTCCGCGAAGTGCAGCTGGAAGCTGGACACCCCCGGGAGGGTGCCGGCGGGGGCGCGGATCTCGGCGGGGAAGTTGGGCAGGGTGGCGAGGTCGTTGCCGAAGGCAGCGGCCTCCGAGGTGAAACGGTCGCCGGTGAGCTGCATCCCGTCGCCGGAGTCGCCCGCGAACCGGATCACCACCCGGTCGAGTTTGTGAGCCTCTTTCGAGCGGGGCGGTAGGCCGCCCTGGACGCCGTCCGGGAGCGCGGCTGCGCCGTTCCCGGCGGGACCGTCGCCGCCGTGGCCGGTCACGGTCATGTCTTCGCAGTCCTTAGCGTTGTTGGGGTTGGCGGCCCTCGCCGCTCTCGACGCGTTTCCTCCGGTCGAGAGTAGCCGCTGATCGGTTGGCCACCGGAGGCCGAGCAACGGTTCGTTCACCATCCGGACACCCCCGTGTCCGGCAACGCCACGGCCCACCGCCGTGACCAGCCGGGCCCCCGGCTTCGTCCATTGGCACGATAAGGACAACCTTACTAGCCAGCCGGGTTAGTGAATCCGGTCACTTGCTCGACTGACGTGGTCACCCTCGGCGTTCGGATCCGGTCGGTGGGCGGGCGCCACCGCACCGGGGAGGGCGGGTGGTCGCCGCCGGCGCTCGCCTCAGGGGGACAGCCCGGTGCGCCCCTCGGGTTGCGGCGGCCGCTCCAGGAGGGTCGACAGCACCACGGTCGAGACGGTGCGGTCGACGATGTCCACCGCCCGCAGCCGTTCCAGGGCCGTCTCGAGGTGGTGGATGCTCGCGGCCCGCAGGTGGACGATGGCGTCCGCCGCTCCCGACACGGTGTAGGCCGCCACGATCTCCGGCAGCGGTTCCAGGCTGCTCCTGATCCGTCCCGGGGTCACGTTGCCGTGGCAGTGCACCTCGACGAAGGCCTCCGTGCCCCAGCCGAGGGCCTCCGGGTCGACCACCGCGGTGAAGCCCCGCAGGATGCCCAGGTCGAGCAGTTTGTCCACCCGCCGTTTCACCGCGGGGGCCGACAGCCCCACGACCGCGCCGATGTCCGCATAACTCGATCGGGCGTCGGTAACCATGCACGAAACGATTCGCTGGTCGATCTCATCCATGCGAAACATTCTGCCGGTAAAAACGCAACGCAGCGGCGTTGTTCGTAGTATATGGCGGGATTTACATTTCGTTCATGTCGTCCATCACGTCCGGTGCTCCCGTGCCCTCCGCCGCTCCGCTCGTGGGCGGCGCCACCCCCGGCCAAGTACTGGCCCAACCGGCCGAACGACCGAGCGCGACGACCGGTCGCGACGCGACCCCGCGCCGCTATCTGATGTGTCCCCCCAGCCACTTCGAGGTGACCTACGCCATCAACCCGTGGATGGACCCCACGGCCCCGGTCAGCAGGGAACGGGCCCTGGACCAGTGGCACGCGCTGCGGCAGGTCTACGAGGGGCTCGGGCACCGGGTCGAGGTGATCGACCCCGTCGAAGGGCTGCCGGACATGGTGTTCGCGGCCAACTCCGGAACCGTCGTCGGCGGACGGGTGCTGGGCGCGCGGTTCCGGTCGGCCGAGCGGGCTCCCGAGGCGGAGCACTACCGGCGCTGGTTCGAGGACAACGGCTACTCCGACGTGACGATGCCGGAGCACGTCAACGAGGCGGAAGGGGACCTCACCTGGACGGGGCGCCTGCTGCTGGCCGGAACCGGGTTCCGCACCGAACTCGCCGCGCACGCGGAGGCCCAGGAGACCCTGGGTGTCCCGGTGGTGTCCCTGCGCCTGGTCGACCCCCGGCTGTACCACCTGGACACGGCGCTCTTCGTGCTCGACGACCAGGGGTCCGACCCCCTGATCGCCTACTACCCGCCGGCGTTCTCCCCCGGATCACGCCGGGTCCTGGAACGCCTCTTCCCCGACGCCGTGATCGCCGACGACACCGACGCCCGGTGCCTCGGGCTCAACGGGGTGTCGGACGGACGGCACGTCGTGCTGCCCCTGGAGGCCACCAACCTGGCCGCGCGGCTCGCGCTGCGCGGGTTCGACCCCGTCCTCGTCGACATCAGCGAGCTGCGGAAGGCGGGCGGGGGCCCGAAGTGCTGCACGATGGAGCTGCGGGACTGAGGTGCGCTGGTGCTCCGGCGCCGGGTTCGGCCCCCCCGGGGGGAAGCCGGTGCCGGTTCGCCGGAGCGGATCGGGACGCCGACCAGGTGGTCGACGTCGGGAACGGGCCGGCCGGCCCGCGCGCCGGCCGGCCACACCCGTCAGAGCATGCCCGCCTCGGCCAGCTTGTCGGCCAGGCAGGTGTCGTACACCGGGTCGTACAGCTTGCCGCCGGTGACCGCGCCGACCACGACGGTGGTCGCGCAGACGTGGTTCTCCACCTCGGTCTCCAGCCGGTCGAGAGCCGGGTCCAGCCGGTTGCCGGCCTCGGCGGCGAAGGCGGCCGGGGCGCCGGCGGCGAGCAGACCGGCGACCGTGGCGGAGACCGTTCCAAACTGCTTCAACACTGTGATGACCTCTTCGTCCGGGACATGGCCACGCCGCCATCCGGCGGGAAGCCCTGGATGATCAAGGGGTCAAACGTAGTGGCGGCTGGCCGTCCCCCGGCCGGTCCTGACCACATCGAGTGGACCTCTTCCCCCAGTCAGGTGAGGAGTGGAGGTTGGGGCTCCCCGGCTCCCCGGCTCCCCGGCTCCCCGGCTCGCCGAACCCGGGCCGTCGCGTTCCGACCCCTGACGGGCGGCCGTGAGAGGCTGACCGCCATGGTCACCGCCCGCCGCATCGCCCCGATCCTCCCCGTCCGCGACCTGCTCGCCGCGATGGAGCACTACCGGACGCTCGGCTTCGAGGTGGCGGCCTACGACGACGCCAGCTACGCCGTCGCCCAGCGGGACGACGTCGAGCTGCACCTCAGCCCGACGCCCGGGCACGACCCCGGGACGGGCGGGAGCGCTGCCTACCTCCACGTCGACGACGCCGGCGCGCTCGCCGCCGCCTGGGAGGCGAGCTCCTCCGGCGGCACCACCCAGCCGCCGGTCGCCACCGACCACGGACTGCTGGAGGGCGCGCACACCGACCTCGACGGCAACCTGATCCGGTTCGCCTCCCCCCTTCCGACGCCGGAGTGAGCCAACTCCTCCCCGCCAGCCGTCCCCTGAACGGCCGAGCGGTCGGACGGCTCACCGCCGCGCCACCGTCCGCCCACCCCGCCTACGCTGTCGCCTCGTGACCACCACCCCGCTCCGACTCGGCCCACCCACGCCACGACGGACGTCGCTGTCGTGGGAGGGGCTGTTCCGGGTCACGGTGCTCGACCTGGGGCTGGCCTGCTGCGGCGTCGAGGTGATGGCGGCCCTCCACGAGGAGGGCGCCCCCGCCGAACCGGCCGCCGCCGATCCCCCGGACCCCCCGGCCGGTTGGGTGCTGGTGGTGTCGGGAACGGTCACCGACGTGATGCTGCCGGCCGTGCTGGCCGCCTACGCGGAACTGCCGGAGCCCCGCTACGTCCTCTCGGTCGGGGCGTGCAGCAACACCGGCGGCCCCTACTGGGACTCCTACAGCGTCACCAAGGGCATCGACCAGCTGCTCCCGGTCCACGTCGCCGTCCCCGGCTGCCCGCCCCGCCCCGACGCGGTGCTGGGCGGACTGCGCGCCCTCCAGCGGATGCTCGCCGAGGACCAGGGGCCCGGCACGACCGGCGCAGCGAACACGACGAGCGAGGACACCGCATGAGGGCCGGATCGGCCGCACTCGCCGAGGAACTGTCGCGACACCTGCCGGACGCCGACGTGGCCGCGGAGTTCGGCCAGCACGCGGTGTCCGTCCCCCTCGCCAGCTGGCGCGACGCGGCCCGCGCCGCCCACGGCGCTCTCGGGTGCGCCCTCTTCGACTGGCTGGGAGCCGAGGACGCCGGGGGCCCCACCGAGGAACCCGGGCGGGCCCACCGCGTCACCCTGCACGTCGTGAACCCCTCCCGCCGGCTCGGGCTGCTGCTCCGCACCCGGGTGCTGGCCGGCGAGGCCCTGCCCAGCCTGCACCAGGTGTGGGACGGGGCCGCCTGGCACGAGCGGGAGCTCGCCGAGATGTTCGGCCTCGACGTGACCGGGCTCGCGACGCCTCCGCTGTTGCTGGCCCCCACCTTCGTCGGCCACCCCCTGCGGAAGGACTTCGTGCTGGCCTCCCGGGCCACCCGGCCGTGGCCCGGAGCACCGGAGCCGGGGGAGTCCGCCGCCGACGCCGCGACGGGTGGGAGACGGCGCGGCACCCCACCCGGCGTACCGGACCCGTCCTGGGGACCTCGGAGGGAACGATCGTGAGCAGCGCGCGGCCAACACCAGACGGCGCCACCGGCCCGGGGCACACCCCGGGCGGGAGCCCGGGAGTACCGGCACGGTCCCGGGGCGCCCTCGCCCTCGTGGAGGCGAACTGCACGGTCTGCATGTTGTGCGCCCGCGAGTGCCCCGACTGGTGCATCCACATCGAGTCCCACACGGAGACGGTCCCCCAGCCGGGACGGGCGCGGGACCGCCGGCAACCGGTCCTCGACCGGTTCGCCATCGACTACGGACAGTGCCTGTACTGCGGGATCTGCGTCGAGGTCTGCCCGTTCGACGCGCTCCACTGGGCCGAGACGCACGACTACCCGGGCACCGGTGGCGTGGATGGCCTGGGAGCCACGTCCGAGCTGGTCGCCGAGCGGGAGGACCTGATGGCCTCGGTCGCCGCCGTGCCCCCTCCACCCCCGCTGGACGACGGGGCGGAACCACCGCCCGAGCGAGTGGGATCCCGGTCACGGAAAGTGAGTGGGGGAACGTCCGGTCGGCCCAGCACGTTGTTCGGACGGACGTAACCGCACCGGCAGTCGAGTGATCCGGCGGAGGCGATACGACGTGCACAAGCATTGGAACGGGCTGAAGACCGCGCTGCTCCTCGGTGGCCTCAGCGCGCTCATCATCGTCGTCGCGGGTGTGATCGGAGCGCGGACCGGTCTCCTGATCGGCCTGGTGCTGGCCCTGGCCGTGAACGGCTACGCCTACTTCAACTCCGACAAGCTGGCGCTCCGGGCGATGCGGGCGAGGCCGGTCTCCGAGGCGGAACAACCGGCGATGTACCGGATCGTCCGGGAGCTGGCCACCGGCGCCCGGCAGCCGATGCCCCGGCTCTACGTGAGCCCCACCGAGGCGCCCAACGCCTTCGCCACCGGCCGCAACCCCCGCAACGCGGCGGTCTGCTGCACCACCGGCATCCTGCGCCTGCTGGACGAACGTGAGCTCCGCGGCGTGCTGGGGCACGAGCTCTCCCACGTCTACAACCGGGACATCCTCATCTCCTCGGTCGCGGGCGCGCTCGCCAGCGTGGTGACCTTCCTGGCGAACTTCGCGATGTTCTTCGGCGCCTTCGGCGGCAACGGCAACCGGTCGAACCCCTTCGCGCTGCTGCTCATCGCACTGCTCGGCCCCATCGCGGCCGCCGTCGTCCAGATGGCGGTGAGCCGGTCGCGCGAGTACCAGGCGGACGCCTCCGGCTCGGAGCTGACCGGCGATCCGCTCGCCCTCGCCTCCGCGCTGCGGAAGCTGGAACGGGGCACCCGGGAGGCGCCGCTCGCGCCCGAACCCCGGCTCGTGTCCGAGTCGCACCTGATGATCGCCAACCCGTTCCGCCCGGGGGAGGGCATGGCCAGGATGTTCTCCACCCACCCGCCCATCGACGACCGGGTCCGCCGACTCGAGCAACTCGCCGGTCGACAACTGCCCTGGTGAGTCCGGTGGGCTCCGAGGCCGCCCCGGCCCGACCCCGGGGGAGGCGTCAGCCGTCGAGGACGCCCCGCGCGACGTCCATCACGTAGCGGCCGTACCCGGACTTGGCGAGGGCGGCGCCCAGCGCGTGGCACGCCTCGGCGTCGATGTAGCCCATGCGCAGCGCGATCTCCTCGAGGCAGGCGATCCGGACGCCCTGCCGGGCCTCCAGCACCTGGACGAACTGCCCCGCCGCCAGCATCGCGTCGTGCGTCCCGGTGTCCAGCCACGCGAAGCCCCGGCCCAGGTCGACCAGCCTGGCCCGGCCCTCCCGCAGGTAGGCGAGGTTCACGTCGGTGATCTCCAGCTCGCCCCTGGGCGAGGGCGTGAGCTGTTTGGCGATCTCGATCACGTCGTTGTCGTAGAAGTACAGCCCGGTGATCGCCTTGTTCGACTTCGGCGTGACCGGTTTCTCCTCGATGGAGAGCAGCCGGCCGTGCGCGTCGACCTCGCCGACGCCGTACCGCTCCGGGTCCTGCACCGGGTAACCGAACAGCACGCACCCGTCCACCGAGGCGGAGTGCCTGCTGAGCAGCCTGGGCAACCCGTGGCCGTAGAAGATGTTGTCGCCGAGGACCAGGGCGACGTCGTCCTCACCGATGAAATCGGCCCCGATCAGGAACGCCTCGGCGAGCCCGTTGGGCTCCGGCTGCACCGCGTACTCGAAGCGCAGGCCCAGCTGCTCGCCGTCGCCCAGCAGCCGGCGGAACAGCGGGAGGTCCTGGGGAGTCGAGATGATCAGGATCTCCCGGACTCCGGCGAGCATCAACACCGAGATCGGGTAGTAGATCATCGGCTTGTCGTAGACCGGCAGCAACTGCTTGGACACCGCCTGGGTGATCGGATGCAGTCGGGTACCGCTGCCGCCGGCAAGCACAATCCCCTTCACGGTGCCAGGACGTTACCCGCTCACACCGCCTCGCGGCACCGCATGATTGCTGATGTCACCGCCCGCCGGGTCAACGGGCGCTGGGCACGAGCGCCGGGCCACCGGACGGTCGGGTCCGGTGGCCAGGACGACGCCGCATCCGCTCGTGCCGAGCCGGCCGCGCCCCGCGCGGCGCGTCCAGCCGGCTGGGCGCGCTCCTACCGGTAGTTGGTGAACTGGAGGGCGATGTCGAAGTCGGCTTCCTTGAGCAGGCTGATGGTCTTCTGGAGGTCGTCCTTCTTCTTGGCCGACACCCGGAGCTGTTCACCCTGGATCTGGGCCTGCACGCCCTTCGGGCCCTCGTCCCGGATCTTCTTCGCGATCTGCTTGGCCTTGTCGCTGGCGATGCCCTGGATGATCTTGCCCGTGACCTTGTGGACCTGGCCGGACAGGGCGGGGTCACCCACCTCGAACGCCTTCATCGAGATGCCCCGCTTGATGAGCTTCTCCTTGAAGACCTCGATCGCGGCCCGGCAGCGCTCCTCGGTCTCGGACTCGATCGTCACCGCCTCCTCGCCGGCCCAGGAGATCCTGGTCCCGGTCCCTCGGAAGTCGAAACGGCTCGACAGCTCCTTGGCCGCCTGGTTGAGCGCGTTGTCCACCTCCTGGCGGTCGACCTTGCTCACGACGTCGAATGACGCGTCCGCCACCTGGCCCCACCTCCGCGGTCGTGTGCCGACACGGCAGGGCGCCGCGTCGCCTGTGGTGGCGCAAACCTACTAGGCGCGCCTCGCCTGACCGCGTCGCACCCGCCCCCTCCCGCCAGGGGCGATGCCATGCGCGGCACGGGGCTTTCCGCGCGGGAGGGGTGGTGCGTGGTCGGGCTTCCCCGAGCCGTGGCAGAGCGGGCGACACGCCGACCACAACCCCCGTGCGGGTACCACCGGTGGTGCGTGTATGCTCTGTGGCGTCGGATCGGGTGACGGTTCGGCAAGGCGGGTTGCCCGAGCGGCCAAAGGGAGCGGACTGTAAATCCGTCGCGCAAGCTACGAAGGTTCGAATCCTTCACCCGCCACACCAGCCAGAACGCCCCGGTGAGCTGCGAGAACAGCCCACCGGGGCGTTCGTACGTCGTCCGGCTGTGAACAGCCTTCTACGGGTGTCTGTGCCGAATACGTGCCGAAGTTCTCGGCCGCTCGGCGCCTGCGCGGCCCAGGCGGGGCCTCCGGCTCCCCCGTCCACGTCCGTGCGGAGAGCCGGCGGAGCGCTCGGCCGCCCCTGCCCGCTGCGACCCGGGCGGGGCTCCACGCGGCCGTCCAGCCGCGTACAGGGTGGCGCCCTGGTCCGCAGGCCACCGAGTTCGGGAGGTTGAGGGACGTCCGGCGTGGAGGGCCAAGGGGCGAGCTCGTCCTGATCGCGGGGAGGCACGGGTGGCGTGCCTCGGCCCGAGAGGGGCGGGAACAGAGCCTCGCCGAGGACATGGCCGCTGGTCCCGCCCCACCGGAACCCTCGCGGCAACGCCGGGACGCCCTCCTGACGGCACCAAGGTCGGGATCGTCGCGGCGCCGTCGTGCCGGGCGCCCGACCACGGGACCCGGCAGCCACCCAGCGCGCGTGCGGTGCGGCGTCGCGGACCCCCCGCGTTCGCGTTGGTGCGTCAGGCCGGCCAGCCGCGATGAGGGCGTCCTCCGGGGAACACGGGTGTGCTCCGCGCGGTTGTGAGGGGCGATGTCCGTCACGCCCTACTGCGCTCGGGAGGTCCCGCATGCCACATCCGCGAACGGACGCCATCGTGTTCGATGTGCTCGGTACGCTCGTCGACGAACCGGCCGGTATCCGCGCCGGTATCCGCGAGCTCGACCCGTCGCTCGACGACGCCAGGACGGAGGAGCTCCTCTCGCTGTGGCAGCGGCACGTCGAACGTGAACAAGGTCGCGTCCTCGACGGCGCCCGGCCCTACGAACCCAGCGATCGACTCGACCGGGAGGCAGCCGAGGTCGTCGCCGAGGCAGCCGGAGTCGACGACCCGGCGGCCGTCGCGCGGCTGGCGCTGTCCGCTCGGCGGCTCACGCCGTGGCCGGACACGGTCGCGGCGCTCGCCCGGCTTGCCGAACGGTTCCCGCTGATCGGGCTCTCCAACGCGAGCCGCACGGCCCTGTTGGAACTGAACGCCCACGCCGGACTGCGGTGGCACCAGGCGCTCTCAGCTGAGGAGGCGCGGACGTACAAGCCGGATCCAGCGGTCTACCAGCTGGCGGTCACCGTGTCCGGGCTGCCGCCGGAGCGGTTGCTGATGGTCGCGGCGCACTCGTGGGACCTGCGGGGAGCGCGGCGCCTCGGTCTGCGTTCCGCCTACGTCGCCCGACCCGTGGGGGACCCGCCAGCCTCCTCCGACCGGTTCGACCTGCACGCCGAGGGGCTGGCCGACCTGGCCGACCGGCTCGGCGCCTAGCCGTGGGCCTCGCGGGCCTGGCCGACGGTGGCGGGTGAGCCGCGCCGAGGCCAGTGCCCTCGGCGTGATCCCGGGCGGCGCCGGTGCTCGCAGCCGCGCTCAGGGAACCATGATGACGCGGCCGAGCCGCCCCCGTTCCTCGGCGCGGGCGTGGGCGGCGGCGGCCTCGGAGAGCGGGTAGACCCGGTCCACCGGAGCGGACAGCGTGCCGGTGGCGACGTCACGGAGCATCGTGTCGAGCAGGGTGCGGGTCGCTGGTTCCGCCATGACACCGCCGAGGAAGCAGCCGATCAGCGTCAGCCGCCGGGCGAGGATCTGGAGGGTGTCGATGGCCGCCGATCCGCCGGACCTGCCGCCGACGAGCACGACACGACCACCGTCCTCGACGGCTCCGAGGCCGGCCAGCAGGGCGTCGCCCCCGACGGTGTCGATGAGGACGTGCGCCCCGTGGTCGAGCACGGCCCGCACCTGGTCGGCGATGGCGTGGGGACGCGGGACGACCGCGTCGGTGAGGCCGTGAGGGCGCAGCGCGTCGAGTGCGGCCGGGTCGCTGCCCGTGCCGAGCACCCTGGCTCCGGCTCGGTGGGCGAGTTGGACGAGGCCGACGCCGACGCCCCCCGTGGCACCCTGCACCAGGACGGCCTCGCCGGGCTGGATCGCGGCCTGGGACACGGCCAACGCGGCGGTGCCGAGGCCGATGAACGCGGCGGCCGCCGTCGTGCTCCCCACTCCGTCCGGGACGGCCCAGGTCGTCGCGGCGGGCGCGGCGCGGAGTGACGCGTGGGAGCCCTCGAAACCGAAGGTCACGACCCGTTGGCCCACCGAGAAGCTGGTGACCGCCGTCCCCAGGGCCACGATCTCGCCGGCAGCCGCGTACCCCACGACCCGTGGGGGAGAACCCGGGTCGACGGCACGCCGTGCCTGGAGGTCGCCGCCCTCGATGCTGATCGCCTCGACGCGCACGAGGACCTCGTCCTCGGCGGGCTCGGGGTCGGGGACGGTCTCGACGCGCAGCACCTCGGGTCCGCCGGGAGCCCGGTAGATCGCAGCCCTCATCGTCCCCGCCCCCGCTCGGTCCGGTCGGTCGACCGGCCACATCCTAGGCGTGGCGGGGGACGCGGTGGCGACCACCGGCCACGTGGATCGGTCGACCGGGCGGCCCGGGTCGCGTGCCAGGTGGGAACGGGCGCCCGGGTCGTCACGAGGAGAATCCACGAATGGAATTCGACAACGAGTCGATCGATGTGCGGACCGCCGACAACGGCGGGTAACCCGGCGCCGGGTCGGCGATTAACGGATCCGATATTACCCATCGTGATCTGGGGCAGGCGGTCGTGACGCGGTGTCGACCTCGCGGGCTCCGCTGCGGAGCCGGCATGGAGGTGCGGCGCTGAGCTGTGGTTACGCATGGCGTCGCGGGTCTCACCCAGCGTAGGAATGGCAGGAAGAATGGGTGCTGGTCTTTTCGGGCCCTTTGTCGGTAATCGCTTTCCTGTTGGCTTCGTCGCACCGCCGTTCACTTTTCGGCCTCGAAGACGAAAAGATCGCCGAGGAGCGTGGTAGAACTGGATCAGCCCGTCGGTCGCCCCTCCTGGTCGCCGATCGCGACCACGGTTTCCGCCGGCCGGCGTGCTCCACGGTGGCACCGGGTGCACAACCGGGGTGCGCGGTGGGGGCAGGGAAGGGGAAGTCGCATGTCCGACGAGACGGGTGTGGCGCGGAGTCAGGACACGGACACGAGGGGCACGCGCCAGCGTTCCTTCCGGTTCTTCGCGTTCCTGGTGTTCGCCGCCGGCGTGCTGGCCTCCCTGGCGGTCGGGTGGTCCGGAACCGGCGTCGCCTCCTACGGGGAGTCGATCTGGTGGGTCGGCCCGCTCCTGGGCGCGGGTTTCCTGCTCGCCGAGCGGTTCACCATCCACGTCGACGTGAACCGGGTCGGCTGGACGGTCTCCTTCACCGAGATCCCCCTCGTGGTCGGTCTGCTGGTCGCGCCCTTCGAGGTCGTGCTCCTGGCCCATCTCCTGGCGGGGATGGGCATGCTGATGGGCACGCTGCTCAGCCGCCGGGCGCTCAGCCACGGCGTCTACAACGCCGGCGTCATGTGCCTCGAGGTGGCGATTCCGTTCGGCCTCGTGGCGCTGCTGAGCGGTCCGCTCGGGGACGTGGGGCCGGCGTGGCTGCCCGTGTTGTTGGGTGCGCTGTCCTCCCCGCTGGTCAGCGCGGTCCTCGCGCTCGGCGCGATGCGCGTCCTGGGCGGTGAGGTCCGGCTCTCCGGGGCGGTGCGGATGGCGTTGTACATCCTGGTGATCGGCCTGCTGAACACCTCGGTCGCCCTGGTCGGCTACGAGGTCGCCGTCGCCCAGCCCTGGGGGTGGGCACTGGTCGTGTTCCTGTGCGCCACCGTCGTCGGGCTCTACCACGCCTACTCCGGTCTGCTGCGGGAGCGCCGCGACCTGGAGGCGCTCAGCGAGGTGAGCCTGGCCGTGGCCCGCTCCGGGCAGGAGGCGATCAGCCGGCCCGCCTCCGCGGTGTCCCACTCCCAGGCCGATCCGGTCGACTGGCGACGCGTCACCGATCGCATCCGCGACCAGCTGAACGCCAACCGCGTCGTGCTGCACCTGTTCCGCGACGGCCCGTCCGAGGTCGTGACCACGGTGTCGGGGGAGGACCAGGACGGGGAGCCGGCGCGGGAACGCCCGTGGGCGACCCGGGGCGATCCGCTGCTCCAGCTGCCTGGATCCCAGGTGCGGTACTTCAGGGCCGCCGACGCCCCGGAGGACGTGCGCGACGCACTGCGGGCACGCGGTGCGAGCGAGGCGCTCGTCGTGCCGCTCCACGGAGCCCAGCAGGTCCTCGGGACGGTGGAGGTCCACGACCGGATCAGCCGCTGGCGGGGCTTCGGCCTCGCCGACGTCCGGTTGCTGCGGACCCTGGCCAGCCACCTCGCCACGGCCCTGGACAACCGCCAACTGCTCGGGAGGCTGCGCCACGACGCCTACCACGACCCGCTCACCGGCCTGCTCAACCGCCAGGGCTTCCGGGAGCTCACCGCCGACCGGTTGCGCTCGGCGCAGCGGCTCGTGCTGCTCCGACTCGACCTGGAGGTGCTGTCGACGGTGAGCGAGGCGCTCGGGCACGCCTGGGGCGACCGGATGGTCGTGGCGGCCGGGCGGCGCATGCGGGACGTCTTGGGGCGGTCGGCGGTGCTCGCCCGGCTGGAGGGCGGCTCCTTCGCGGTCCTCCTCGCCGGCCAGACCGACGAGGAGGTCTCCCGCCTCGCGGAACGGCTGCGGGCCGAGGTGGCGGCGCCGTACCCCGTCGACCGGTTGACGGTGGAGGCGGGAGCCGTCGTCGGCTACGCGGTCGCCGGGGTGGACCCCGAGGTGCGGGACGACGCCGACAGCATGCTCCAGCACGCGGACGTGGCGTTGCGCGCCGCCCGCAACGGCGACGCGGCGGTGCGCGAGTACGTGCCGAGCATGGGGCAGATCTTCCTGCGGCGGTTCCAGCTCGTGACCCACTTCCGGCAAGCCCTGGACACCGGTCAGGTCGAGGTGCACTTCCAACCGAAGATCGCGTTGCGCGACCGCGAGGTGATCGGGGTGGAGGCTCTCGTGCGCTGGTCCCACCCCGAGTTCGGGCGACTGGACCCGGACGAGTTCGTGCCGGCCGTGGAGGCCACCGGTCTGGTCGACGCGCTGACCTGTTTCGTGATGGAACGGGCGCTGGAACAGGTCAGGGGCTGGTTGGACCGCGAGTTGCGCCTGTCCGCCTCGGTGAACCTCTCGGTGCGCAACCTCGCGGACGAGGACTTCCCGGACGTGGTGGCCGAGGCGCTCGACCGGACCGGGGTGCCACCGGAGCTGTTGACCTTCGAACTGACGGAGTCCGGGGTCATGGCCGACCCGGAACGGGCGCTCCCGGTGCTGCGGCGGCTGCACGCGCTGGGGGTCGTCCTCGCCGTGGACGACTTCGGGACGGGCTATTCCTCACTGGCCTACCTGCGCCAGTTGCCGGTGGACGAGGTCAAGATCGACAAGAGCTTCGTCTTCGGGATGGGCTCGGACCTCAGTGACATGGCCGTGGTGCGTTCGATCATCGAGCTCGGGCACTCGCTCGGCCTGTCCGTGGTGGCGGAGGGGGTTGAGGAGGACGCCGTCCGGGACCAGTTGGTGGGGATGGGCTGTGACACGGCGCAGGGGTACCTCATCTCGCGTCCGCTGCCCCCGGACCGGTTCGAGGCGTGGCTGCGGGCGAGGACGGTGCGGGCGAGGGGAAGCCGCGACCGGTTGGTGTTGACCCTGGTCAGCTGACCCGAGCGGCTCGAGGCACCCCCCCGGTTTCACCTTCGGGACGGGGTTGTGTAGAGTCATCATCGCTCAAGGCGGAGCAGGCCCCAATAGCTCAGTCGGCAGAGCGTCTCCATGGTAAGGAGAAGGTCTACGGTTCGATTCCGTATTGGGGCTCCACGAACTCCCGCAGTGCCCGGCAGTGGCACTGCGGGTGTATCGTGTGTGTGGTTTGCCCGCGTGGCGGTGTAGCTCAGTTGGTAGAGCAAACGGCTCATAATCGTTGTGTCGCGGGTTCGAGTCCCGCCACCGCTACCAATCGGTCCCGTCGATCCGGGCGCGACCGGGATCACAGACCGACTCAGGACCCTAGCTTGAGAGGGAGGCACCGTGGCCGCCACGGACGTTCGCCCCAAGATCACGTTGGCGTGCGAGGAGTGCAAGCACCGCAACTACATCACCAAGAAGAACCGTCGGAACGACCCCGACCGGCTCGCGGTGAAGAAGTACTGCCGGAACTGCAACGTGCACCGCGTGCACAAGGAGACCCGCTGACTCCCGGCCTGGCGCCGAGGAGCTGAGGCTCACGGAAGGACCTGACCCCACGGGGTCGGGTCCTTCCGTCTTCTCCGGGCACCGCGCTCCGGGGTCTTTCCCGGCCCCGGGGCCTCGCCGGTGCCCGGGCCTCGGCGGGGTGGGCGGCGGGACCAGGGCCGCCGGGCCGGCCCTGCGACGGTCTCGGCTACGGTGGCCGCCGTGGGGCTTGACCAGAGGTTTGTTGGACGTGCTTACCCGCCGACCGATCCGTACGAGGTGGGCAGGGAGAAGATCCGGGAGTTCGCGGACGCGGTGGGAGACCCGAGCCCGGTGTACCGGGACCCGGCCGCCGCCCGGGCCGCCGGCCATCCGGACGTGATCGCGCCGCCGACGTTCGCGTTCCTGCTCTCGGTTCGGGCGAACGAGGTCATCGTGACCGACCCCGAGCTGGGGTTGGACTACGGCACGGTCGTGCACGGGGACCAGAGCTTCGAACACCACCGCCCCATCAGGGCGGGGGACAGGCTCGTGGTGACGGCGCACGTCGACGCCGTGTCCAGCCGGGCCGGCAACGAGTTCCTGACCCTCAGGTCGGAGGTCACGACCGAGGACGGTGAGGCCGTCGTCACGGCTCGCACCATGCTCGTCGCACGGGGGACGGCCGACAGCCCGGCGGCCGCCGAAGCGGAAGGGGTGACGGCGTGAGCCGGCTGCGGGTGTCGGAGGTCTCCAGCGGAACCGTGCTCCCCGAACTGAGGGTTCGGGTGACGAGGGAGCAGCTGGTCCGCTACGCGGGCGCCTCCGGGGACTTCAACCCGATCCACTGGAACGAGCGGTTCGCCCGCGAGGTCGGGCTGCCGAACGTGATCGCCCACGGCATGTTCACCATGGCGCAGGGCGCGCGTCTCGTGGGGGAGTGGGCAGGGGATCCGGGTGCCGTGATCGAGTACGGCGTCCGGTTCACCAGGCCGGTGGTGGTCCCCGACACCGAGGAGGGCGCCCTCGTGGAGTTGACGGGCAAGGTGACCGGCGTCGACGAGACCGGTGTCGCCAGGGTCACCATCACGGCCCGCAGCGCGGGCCAGAGCGTCCTGGGCAAGGCGGTCGCCCGGGTTCGGCTGGCGGACTAGCCCGGGAACGCGGCCAGGGCCCCGGGCGGGGCCCTGGCCGGGAGAGCGGCTCGGCCGACCTGGGGCTCAGCGCATCTCGCCGAGCAGCGCGGCGACGCGGCCCACGCCCTCCTCCAGGTCCGCGTCACCGAGCGCGTAGGAGAGGCGGAAGTAACCGGGGGTCCCGAAGGCCTCGCCGGGCACCACCGCCACCTCGGCGTGTTCCAGGACCAGCTCGGCCAGCTCGACGCTGGACCGGGGGGTGCTCCCCCGCAGCTCGCGGCCGAGCAGGTCCTTCACCGACGGGTAGACGTAGAACGCTCCCTGGGGGACGGGGCAGCGCACGCCCTCGATCACGGACAGCATCGACACGATCGTCCGGCGCCGGCGGTCGAAGGCCGCCCGCATGTCGTGCACGGCGTCCAGCGGCCCGCTCACCGCCGCGAGCGCGGCGCGCTGTGAGACGTTCGCCACGTTCGAGGTCAGGTGGGACTGGAGGTTCGACGTGGCCTTGATCACGTCCTGTGGGCCGATCATCCAGCCGACCCGCCAACCGGTCATCGCGTAGGTCTTGGCGACACCGTTGAGGATCACGCACTGGTCGGCGAGCTCGGGCACCGCCACCGGCATCGACACCGCCGTGGCCCCGTCGTAGGTCAGGTGTTCGTAGATCTCGTCCGTGATCACCCAGATGCCGTGCTCGAGGGCCCACCGGCCGATCGCCTCCACCTGTTCCCTGGGGTAGACGGCGCCGGTCGGGTTCGACGGCGAGCAGAAGAGCAGCACCTTCGTGTTCGGGGTGCGGGCCGCTTCGAGCTGTTCGACGCTGGCCAGGTAGCCGGTCGTCTCGTCGGTGGGGACGACGACGGGCGCACCCCCGGCGAGGGTGATCGCCTCCGGGTAGGTCGTCCAGTACGGGGCAGGCAGCAGCACCTCGTCGCCCGGGTCGAGCAGCGCGGCGAATGCCTGGTAGACGGCCTGCTTGCCGCCGTTCGTCACCAGGACCTGGGCGGGCTCGACCGCCAGCCCGGAGTCCCGCAGCGTCTTGGCCGCGAGCGCCTCGCGCAGGTCCGGCAGCCCCGCGGCGGGTGTGTAGCGGTGGTTCCTCGGGTCCGCGCAGGCGGCCTGGGCCGCGGTCACCACGTGCTCGGGGGTGGGGAAGTCGGGTTCGCCGGCCCCGAACCCGATGACCGGGCGCCCTGCCGCGCGCAGCGCTTTCGCCTTGGCGTCCACCGCCAGCGTGGCGGACTCGCTGATGCCACCGACCCTCGCCGAGACGCGGGGGCGGGAGGACGGGGCGGGGACGGTGCTGGGTTCGGATACGGCCATACCCCAGATGGTGTCAGACCAGGTCGAGGGAGGTTCGGTCCGCCCGGAGCGTGGGCCGGTGCCCGGGGCGCGGCCGCCCGGTGCGGTGCGCGGCAGCTCGGGCCGGCGAGGGCGGTCCAGCAGCGGCCAACAGTGCCAAGCCCTGGCTCAAAAACCCCTTCTGACCTCGGGAGTTGGAGAAACCCGCCCTCAATGCAATAGACTGCGCGCACTGAGATTCCTGCTTGCCCTCCCGCAAGTCGCGTGGGAGGCTGTCCGGCGTCTCGGGACTGTGGTGGTCACACCGGGCGACCGGTCGGGGCCACCGCAAAGGGGTGTAGCTCAATTGGCAGAGCAGCGGTCTCCAAAACCGCAGGTTGCAGGTTCAAGTCCTGTCACCCCTGCGTCGAGAATCGACGGCGAGCGGAGGAACCAGGCGTGAGCGAGGACCGCGAGCAGCAGCGGGGTGAGGGTGGCGACGCCGAGCGCCCCTCCAGTGCCGCTGAGCGTCGTGCACGCCGGGCAGCCGCACGCCCGTCCGGTCGGAAGGACCGCGCCGAGGGGGTCAGCGGCTCGGCCGGATCCGCGGACGCCGGGAAGGGCCGTCCCACGCGAGCGAGGGACGACAGCGGCAAGCGCCCGTCCTTCCCGCGCCGGATCGGCAGGTTCCTCCGTGAGGTCGTGGCCGAGCTCCGCAAGGTCATCTGGCCAACGCGCCGTCAGATGGTGACCTACACGCTGGTGGTGCTGGTCTTCGTATCCTTCGTCGTGACGCTGGTGGCGGGACTGGACATCGCCTTCAGCCAGGGTGTGCTCTGGCTGTTCGGCTGACAGCGGTCCCGTGCGCGGGCCGTGGGGTCCGCCGGGTCAGGCGCACGAGCACGAGAGGAAGCGAGACCGACTGTGACCTCCCATGAGGACGGCCAGAACCAGACCGGCTCGTCCGACGAGCAGGTGACCGCCGCGGCGGCGTCCGAGGGCTCCGAGCAGGAGACGTCGGGGGCCGAGGCCGTCGAGACCACCGCCGCGGAGGGCACCGAGCTTCCGAGTGAGGCGGACGCCGTCGACGAGGAGACCGAGTACGACCCGGTCGCCGAGATGCGCGCGGCGCTGGCCAGCGCCCCGGGCGAGTGGTACGTGGTGCACTCCTACGCCGGGTACGAGAACAAGGTGAAGGCGAACCTGGAGACCCGGGTGCAGACCCTGGACGTCGAGGACTTCATCTTCCAGGTCGAGGTGCCGGTCGAAGAGGTCACCGAGATCAAGAACGGCCAGCGCAAGCAGGTGCAGCGCAAGGTCCTGCCCGGGTACATCCTGGTCCGGATGGAGCTCAACGACGCCTCGTGGAGCGCGGTGCGCAACACCCCCGGTGTGACGGGCTTCGTCGGCGCCACCTCGCGTCCGTCCCCGCTCACGCTGGACGAGGTGCTCAAGTTCCTCGCTCCGCAGGTGGAGGAGACCAAGCCGGGTAAGGCGGGTGCTGCGGTGAGCGCCCAGCCGTCGAAGTCGACGATCGAGGTCGACTTCGAGGTCGGCGAGTCGGTGACCGTGATGGACGGGCCGTTCGCGACGCTGCCCGCGACCATCAGCGAGGTCAACGCCGACGCGCAGAAGCTGAAGGTCCTCGTCTCGATCTTCGGGCGCGAGACGCCGGTTGAACTGTCGTTCAACCAGGTAGCCAAGATCTGAACGGCGGCGGGGAGTACCCTCGACCGTTCTGACCGCGTGGGAGGGCGAGCGCTCGCCCGGCACCACTACTGATCCAGCAGACAAGGAACAGACATGGCAAAGCGCAGCAAGGCCTACCAGCGGGCCGCGGAACTCATCGACCGCGACCGCCTCTACAGCCCGTTGGAGGCCGCGAAGCTGGCCAAGGAGACCTCCAAGGTCCGCCTGGACGGCACCGTCGAGGTCGCGATCCGGCTCGGCGTCGACCCCCGCAAGGCCGACCAGATGGTCCGTGGCACGGTGAACCTCCCGCACGGTACGGGCAAGACCGCCAGGGTCATCGTGTTCGCGACGGGCGACAAGGCCGCCGAGGCCGAGGCCGCCGGTGCGGACGCCGTGGGTGCGGAAGACCTGATCGAGCGCATCCAGGGTGGCTGGCTGGAGTTCGACGCCGCGATCGCGACGCCCGACCAGATGGCGAAGGTCGGTCGGATCGCCCGCATCCTGGGCCCGCGCGGCCTGATGCCGAACCCGAAGACCGGCACCGTGACGCCCGACGTCACCAAGGCCGTCAACGACATCAAGGGCGGGAAGATCAACTTCCGCGTCGACAAGCAGGCCAACCTGCACCTGATCATCGGCAAGGTGTCCTTCGACGCCGAGAAGCTGGTGGAGAACTACTCCGCCGCGCTCGACGAGATCCTGCGGGCGAAGCCGTCCGCGGCGAAGGGGCGGTACCTGAAGAAGATCACTGTCTCCACCACCATGGGCCCCGGTATCCCGGTCGACCCGAACCGGACCCGCAACCTGCTGACCGACGAGGCCGCCGCCTGATCCAGGGCGCCCGCGTCACCGGCATCGAACGCCGCTCCAGCCACCGGCCGGGGCGGCGTTCGTCGTGCCGGCGGGTGGTCTGGTCGGGACGGATCAGTTCCCGCTTCCCGCGCTCCCCCGGCGTTTCGCGGTCTTCAGCGGGGTGACGGGCCGGGTGTGGTCGCCCAGCGAGCAGTCCGCCGGGCTCACCGCCTCCACGGCGAAGGTGGTGTCCAGCCTGATCCCGGTGTAGATGGACTCCCCGCGCGAGGCGAGGGACTCGTGCACCCGGAAGGAGTCCCCGAAGTCGCGGTCGTCCTTCGCGCGTTTGCCCGTCTCCTTGTTCGCCGGCGCCGTGGCGCGCTTGAGCTGGGTGTCCAGCCAGGTGGCGACGTCCTTGGGGGTGAGGAGCACCTGGTCGGGCTCGCCGTCCAGCCGCTCGCGCCGCGACCTCGCGGAGGCCATCGACTGGTCCTCCACGTACGCGTGCCAGTGGAGCTCCCTCGTCGCCCACTCGTTCTCCACCGGCCACTGCTCCGACGCGCTCATGTAGCTAGCCTCCCCCGAATCGCCTGGGTACCGATCAATGATGCACTCCGGACCCCCGGCGGTCGGCAGGCACCGGGTGGCCGGTGAGGGGTCCGGGTCAGCAGGTCTCCGCGTGGTGGTCGACGACCAGCCAACGGCCGTCGGGCTGTTCAGCCAGGTCGAGGGTGCCGAGCCGGGGGCCGCCCACCACCTCCAGCTGGCAGGAGCTGATCGACGTCTCACCGCCAGCCGGCGGGTCCCGGTGCTCGGAGGGGAACCCCGGGTCGGAGTAGGCGTCGGGGTCGGTGACCTGTCCCGCCAGCTCCTCCACGGCGAGGTGGCAGTACATGGCCCGGTGGTTGGCGCGGAAGGCGTCGTTCGCGCGGCCGACGAGCAGCTGGCACGCCTCCCGGGAGCGGTTCTCCGCGACGAGCCCGTACAGCTCCCGGACCGTCGCCTCCGGGCCATGGCCGTCGGCGGTGACGGGCGGGGCGCCCTCGGCCGACGGCGCCGGTGAACCGGAAGGAGGAGGCGCGGGAGCTGAGCACGAGTCCTCGGTCCGGTGTCCGGTGATGACCCAGCCGCCGTCGTCGCGCAGGTCGAGCTCGAACACCCCCAACGGGGGGCCGCCGCGCACGTCGAGGTCGTCGCACGAACTCACCACCGTGCTGGAGCCGTCCACGCCGTTGATGGCCGCGGCGACGGCGGGACTGGCCTGCGTGGGGTCGGCGTAGGCGATCGGGGTGGTCACCTCCTCGGCGAGGGCGACGGCCGCCTGCTGGCAGTCCTCGGCGTCGTTGTTCCGGGCGAACTGGGCCGCCGCCTCCTCGGTGAGGAGGGTGCAGGCACTGCGCTGCTGTTCCTGCTCGGGCGCCGCGATCCTGCTGTAGACCGCGATCACGCTCTCCGAGGGGTTGGCGGAGAAGACCGGGCGGCGGGCGCCGAGGCCGGGGCTCTCCCCGCCGTACTGGTCACCACCGGTGCCGAAGAAGTGGTCCCTGGCCAGCGACAGCAGGAACAGGACGAGGATCAGGAGGGCGATCCTGCGGACCCACCGCCGCCGGAGGAACCGCTTGAGCCACGGTGGCCACGGACCGCCGGGGTCGGCCTCCCGTTGCGCCCGCTGGTGGTCCTGGAACCGTTGGAACTCCTGGAACTGCTGGAACTGCTCGTACCGCTGGCGCTCGTCGTGGCTGAGTTCGGTGCCCGGGGCGGGGGTGCCCTCCGGCGGTCCGGGCAGCGGCCGGGTCCGTTCCGGCAGGCCGGGCTCGCCGTCCTGGCCCGGTGCCCCCGGCGCCGGGGGGGACGGCCGCGTGCGGGGGACGAGCTCTCCGGACGGTTCGTCCGGGCGGTGCTGATCAGCCACTCCGCCATCATGCCGTGTCCGGGCGACCGCGTGGAGTGCCCGGGGATTCTTCCCGTCCCCCGCGGGGACGGCCGCCTGCGCACGCTCCCGCGCCGTGCGCGCGGGGCGGTGTGCGGAGCCGGCGCCCGGTCGCCGGGGGTGGGCGCGGGGCGCCTCCCGGCTTGGGTAGACTCGTGCCAGTTCCACCCAAGACCGCTGGTCTTCAGCCCCTGCCCGCAGGTGCTGGACGAAGGCCCCGCAGTACGCGGGCGGCCCGCGCAGGAGGACGAGGCAAGTTTCCCGTGTGCGTGGCACACGGCTGTTCCGCGCCCCGTGCCCTGCTGCGCCGGGGCGTTCGTCGTCTCTGGGGTCTGACTGTCAACCAGCAGACCCGAGCTGTCCGTTCAGCTAGAGAGAGGAGGCGACACATGGCAAGGACCGACAAGGTCGACGCGGTTACCGAGATCTCCGACCGGTTCCGCAACTCGTCCGCCGCGGTGATCACCGAGTACCGCGGTCTGTCCATGGAGCGGCTCACCGAGCTGCGTCGCGCTCTTGGCGAGGGCGCCACGTACCGGGTCGCGAAGAACACGCTGGTGAAGCGCGCCGCCGAGGACGCGGGGATCGAGGGTCTCAGCGACCTGTTCATCGGCCCGACCGCGATCGCCTTCGTCGAGGGCGAGCCCGTCGACGCCGCGAAGGCACTGCGTAACTTCGCGAAGGACAACAAGGCGCTCGTCATCAAGGGCGGGTACATGGACGGCCGTGCGCTGTCCGTGGACGAGGTCAACCAGATCGCGGACCTCGAGTCCCGCGAGGTCGTGCTGGCCAAGCTGGCCGGTGCCCTCAAGGCGAACCTGGCCCAGGCCGCCGCGGTGTTCGCCGCGCCCGCCTCGAAGATGGTCCGCCTCGCGGCCGCTCTCGAGGAGAAGAAGGCCGGCGAGAGCCCGGCCGAGGGCTGACCGCCCTCACCCCCACCCCCAGCGCCCTGGAGGACCAGGTCGCCCCGAGCTAGGAAGGAAGACGTCACCATGGCGCAGCTGACCAACGAGGAGCTGTTGGAGCACTTCGGCGGCATGACCCTGCTGGAGCTCTCCGCCTTCGTGAAGGCGTTCGAGGAGAAGTTCGAGGTCACCGCTGCCGTCGCCGCCGCCGCGCCGGCCGGTGCCGCGGCCGCCCCGGCCGAGGCCGTCGAGGAGAAGACCGAGTTCGACGTGGTCCTCGAGGCCCCCGGCGACAAGAAGATCCAGGTCATCAAGGTCGTCCGTGAGGTCGTCACCGGCCTGGGCCTCAAGGAGGCCAAGGAGCTGGTCGAGGGCGCGCCGAAGCCGATCCTGGAGAACGTCAAGAAGGACGTGGCCGACCAGGCCAAGGAGAAGCTGGAGGCCGCTGGCGCGACCGTCAGCGTGAAGTGATCCCGGCGGCCCGAGGCCGCTGATCACCCGCGGAGGGGTGGTTCCGTCAGGTGACGGGGCCACCCCTTCGGCGTGGGTAGGGGTGGTTGCCGTCCGGATCGCGGTGCGGCCGCCGGCCGGGGGTGTCCTCGGCCGGTGCGGCCGACCGACTGGCCCACCGAAAGTGAGCAATGTCTCACTCTCAGCCAGCCCTCCTCGGGCGCGTCCCGGCTCGTCGTGGACCGGGTGCGGCGCTGGCCAGTGCTTCTCGTCTCTCCCGGTGGTCGGGCGCGGGGTTCCGGCGCCCTCGGCCCCGGGTGTCGCCGAGGAGCGAGGGGTGGCATCCTGTCGGCGCTGCCAAATAAGATCGGAAGCGCCAGATGGGCGGGCCAGTCGCGCGGACCGCCCGTGGTCACGAGTCGTAACACCACGTTCCACCACAGGGGTGATCGAGGCGAAGCGTCTTGACTGAGCGCCCTCCCGCGGTCAGTCTGTTAGCAACGCGAGTGGCGGGCTGGCCGCCCCCACTCGACAGTCGCCCTCTTCGCGGCTAGACTGCTTCTTTGCGCTGCCCTCGTTCTGCTTGCCCTGGTTTCGGGCGTAGGATGCGGGCACCACTGCACCCTTGACAGCTGTGTTAGCCGGCTGCTAGCGCCGCTGCTTAGCCAGCTACCAGTCCCTGGAAGGACGCATCTTGGCAGTCTCCCGCGCGACCAAGGCCACTGCTGCGACCAACTCCACGTCGGGGATACCCGGGGCACCCAAGCGGGTCTCGTTCGCGAAGATCCGTGAGCCGCTCGAGGTGCCCGACCTGCTGGACCTCCAGGTCCAGTCGTTCGAATGGCTCACCGGGGCCGACGAATGGTTCCAGCGCCGCATCGACGCCGGAGAGGACGCCCCCGTCGGCGGCCTCGAGGAGATCCTCAACGAGATCTCCCCGATCGAGGACTTCTCCGGTTCGATGTCCCTCTCCTTCTCCGACCCGCGCTTCGACGAGGTCAAAGCCTCGGTCGAGGAGTGCAAGGACAAGGACATGACGTACGCGGCCCCGCTGTTCGTCACCGCGGAGTTCACCAACAACACCACCGGCGAGATCAAGAGCCAGACGGTGTTCATGGGTGACTTCCCGATGATGACGAACAAGGGCACGTTCATCATCAATGGCACCGAGCGGGTCGTTGTATCCCAGTTGGTTCGTTCCCCCGGCGTCTACTTCGACCACGCGGTCGACAAGACGACGGACAAGGACGTCTACAACGTCAAAATCATTCCCAGCCGGGGCGCCTGGCTGGAGTTCGACGTGGACAAGCGCGACACCGTCGGTGTCCGCATCGATCGCAAGCGCCGTCAGCCGGTCACCGTCCTGCTGAAGGCCCTCGGCTGGACGACCGAGCAGATCCGCGAGCGGTTCGGGTTCAGCGAGACCCTGGTCGCCACGCTCGACAAGGACCACACCGCTGGGCAGGACGAGGCCCTGCTGGACATCTACCGGAAGCTGCGGCCCGGCGAGCCGCCGACCCGGGAGAGCGCGCAGACGCTGCTGGAGAACCTGTTCTTCAAGGACAAGCGGTACGACCTCGCGAAGGTGGGCCGCTACAAGGTCAACAAGAAGCTCGGTCTGAACCTGCCCGTCGAGTCCGGCACGCTGACCGAGGACGACATCGTCACCACCATCGAGTACCTGGTCCGGCTGCACGCCGGCGACACCAGGATGACCAGCGGTGAGGGCGAGGAGGCGACCGAGGTCCCCGTCGAGGTCGACGACATCGACCACTTCGGCAACCGGCGGCTCCGCACGGTCGGCGAGCTGATCCAGAACCAGATCCGGGTCGGGCTCTCCCGCATGGAGCGCGTCGTCCGCGAGCGGATGACGACCCAGGACGTCGAGGCCATCACGCCGCAGACCCTGATCAACATCAGGCCGGTGGTCGCCGCGATCAAGGAGTTCTTCGGAACGTCCCAGCTCTCGCAGTTCATGGACCAGACCAACCCGCTGGCGGGGCTGACGCACAAGCGCCGGCTCTCCGCGCTGGGTCCGGGCGGTCTGTCCCGGGAGCGCGCGGGCATGGAGGTCCGCGACGTGCACCCGAGCCACTACGGCCGGATGTGCCCGATCGAGACGCCGGAAGGCCCGAACATCGGCCTGATCGGCTCCCTCTCCTCCTACGCGCGGGTCAACCCGTTCGGCTTCATCGAGACCCCGTACGCGAAGGTCGAGGGTGGCCGGGTCACCGACCAGCTGGACTACCTGACGGCCGACGAGGAGGACCGCTTCGTCATCGCGCAGGCCAACGCGCCGGTGGGTGACGACGGCAACTTCCTCGAGGAGCGCGTGCTGGTCCGCCGCAAGGGCGGCGAGGTCGAGTTCATCAGCCCCGAGGGCGTGGACTACATCGACGTGTCGCCGAGGCAGATGGTGTCGGTCGCCACGGCGATGATCCCGTTCCTCGAGCACGACGACGCCAACCGCGCGCTGATGGGCGCGAACATGCAGCGCCAGGCGGTGCCGCTGCTGCGCAGCGAGTCCCCGCTGGTCGGAACTGGCATGGAGCTGCGGGCCGCGGTCGACGCCGGTGACGTGCTGGTGGCCGAGAAGGCCGGCGTCATCGAGGAGCTGTGCGCCGACTACGTGACGGTCATGGCCGACGACGGCACCCGCCAGACCTACAAGCTGCACAAGTTCCGCCGCTCCAACCAGGGCACCTGCATCAACCAGAAGCCGATCGTCGCCGAGGGCGACCGGGTCGAGGTGGGGCAGGTCATCGCGGACGGCCCGTGCACCGAGAACGGTGAGATGGCGCTGGGCAAGAACCTGCTCGTGGCCATCATGCCGTGGGAGGGGCACAACTACGAGGACGCGATCATCCTGTCCCAGCGCCTGGTGCAGGACGACGTGCTCACCTCGATCCACATCGAGGAGCACGAGATCGACGCCCGGGACACGAAGCTGGGTGCCGAGGAGATCACCAGGGACATCCCGAACGTCTCCGAGGACGTGCTGGCCGACCTCGACGAGCGGGGCATCATCCGCATCGGAGCCGAGGTGCGGGACGGCGACATCCTGGTCGGCAAGGTCACTCCCAAGGGTGAGACCGAGCTGACGCCGGAGGAGCGGCTGCTGCGCGCCATCTTCGGTGAGAAGGCCAGGGAGGTCCGCGACACCTCACTGAAGGTGCCGCACGGCCAGAACGGCAAGGTCATCGGCATCCGGGTGTTCAGCCGGGAGGACGAGGACGAGCTGCCGCCCGGGGTCAACGAGCTGGTGCGCGTGTACGTGGCGCAGAAGCGGAAGATCCAGGACGGCGACAAGCTCGCCGGCCGGCACGGCAACAAGGGCGTCATCGGCAAGATCCTGCCCGCCGAGGACATGCCCTTCCTGCCCGACGGCACCCCGGTGGACATCATCCTGAACACCCACGGTGTTCCGCGACGGATGAACATCGGCCAGGTCCTCGAGACCCACCTCGGGTGGATCGCCAAACGGGGGTGGAGCATCGAGGGCGACCCGGAGTGGGCGGCCAAGCTGCCGGAGGACCTGCGGCAGGCCGACCCGGGCACCAACACCGCGACGCCGGTCTTCGACGGTGCCAAGGAACACGAGATCACCGGTCTGCTCGCGTCCACCCTGCCCAACCGGGACGGCGAGCGGATGGTGAAGGCGGACGGCAAGGCACAGCTGTTCGACGGTCGGAGCGGCGAGCCCTACCCGTACCCGGTCGCGGTCGGCTACATGTACATCCTGAAGCTGTCCCACCTGGTGGACGACAAGATCCACGCCCGGTCCACCGGCCCGTACTCCATGATCACCCAGCAGCCGCTCGGCGGTAAGGCGCAGTTCGGTGGTCAGCGCTTCGGTGAGATGGAGTGCTGGGCCATGCAGGCCTACGGCGCCGCGTACACGCTCCAGGAACTGCTCACCATCAAGTCCGACGACGTCCTGGGCCGGGTCAAGGTCTACGAGGCGGTCGTCAAGGGCGAGAACATCCCGGAGCCCGGTATTCCGGAGTCGTTCAAGGTGCTGCTCAAGGAGCTGCAGTCGCTGTGCCTCAACGTGGAGGTGCTGTCGAGTGACGGCGCTGCGATCGAGATGCGCGACGGTGACGACGAGGACCTCGAACGTGCCGCCGCCAACCTCGGAATCAACCTGTCACGGTCCGAGTCGCCCTCCGTCGACGACGTCGTGAACTGACCCGCGCTGCTCACCTCCGACAGCCGCCCCCACCAGGCCGTCACGGCCTGAACCAACGATCAGGGGAGAAGAACCGACGTGCTGGACGTCAACTTCTTCGACGAGCTTCGTATTGGCCTGGCCACCGCTGACGACATCCGCCAGTGGTCCTTCGGCGAGGTCAAGAAGCCGGAGACCATCAACTACCGCACGCTCAAGCCCGAGAAGGACGGCCTCTTCTGCGAGAAGATCTTCGGCCCGACCCGGGACTGGGAGTGCTACTGCGGCAAGTACAAGCGGGTCCGGTTCAAGGGCATCATCTGTGAGCGCTGTGGCGTGGAGGTCACCCGCGCCAAGGTCCGGCGGGAGCGGATGGGCCACATCGAGCTCGCGGCCCCGGTGACGCACATCTGGTACTTCAAGGGTGTGCCCAGCCGGCTCGGGTACCTGCTCGACCTGGCGCCGAAGGATCTCGAGAAGATCATCTACTTCGCCGCCTACGTCATCACCTCGGTGAACACCGAGCTGCGCCACAACGACCTGTCCACGCTGGAGAACGAGTTCAGCGTGGAGCGCAAGCGGGTCGAGGAGAAGCGCGACGCGGACATCGAGGCCCGGGCGCAGAAGCTCGAGACCGACCTGGCCGAGCTCGAGGCCGAGGGTGCCAAGAGCGACGTCCGGCGCAAGGTCAAGGAGGGCGGCGAGCGCGAGATGCGCCAGCTCCGGGACCGCGCGCAGCGTGAGCTGGACCGCCTGGACGAGATCTGGGAGACCTTCACCAAGCTGGAGCCCAAGCAGCTCATCGCTGACGAGCTGCTGTACCGGGAGCTCTACGACCGGTACGGCGACTACTTCACCGGCGGCATGGGCGCGGAGGCCATCCAGACCCTGCTCGGCAACTTCGACATCAAGGGCGAGGCCGAGAACCTGCGGGAGACCATCCGCAGCGGCAAGGGGCAGAAGAAGCTGCGTGCCCTGAAGCGGTTGAAGGTCGTCGCGGCCTTCCAGGCGACGGGCAACAGCCCGCAGGGCATGGTGCTGGACTGCACCCCGGTGATCCCGCCGGACCTGCGTCCGATGGTCCAGCTCGACGGTGGCCGGTTCGCCACCTCGGACCTGAACGACCTGTACCGCCGGGTCATCAACCGGAACAACCGCCTCAAGAGGTTGATCGACCTCGGCGCGCCCGAGATCATCGTCAACAACGAGAAGCGGATGTTGCAGGAGGCCGTCGACGCGCTGTTCGACAACGGCCGCCGAGGGCGTCCGGTGACCGGCCCGGGCAACCGGCCGCTGAAGTCGCTGTCCGACCTGCTGAAGGGCAAGCAGGGGCGGTTCCGGCAGAACCTGCTCGGCAAGCGCGTCGACTACTCCGGCCGGTCGGTCATCGTGGTCGGCCCGCAGCTCAAGCTGCACCAGTGCGGGCTGCCCAAGAAGATGGCGCTGGAGCTGTTCAAGCCCTTCGTGATGAAGCGGCTGGTGGACCTCAACCACGCGCAGAACATCAAGTCCGCGAAGCGGATGGTGGAGCGGTCCCGCAGCCAGGTGTGGGACGTCCTGGAAGAGGTCATCACCGAGCACCCGGTCCTGCTGAACCGGGCGCCGACCCTGCACCGGTTGGGCATCCAGGCCTTCGAACCCCAGCTGGTCGAGGGCAAGGCGATCCAGCTGCACCCGCTCGTGTGCGAGGCGTTCAACGCCGACTTCGACGGTGACCAGATGGCGGTGCACCTGCCGCTGTCGGCCGAGGCGCAGGCCGAGGCCCGGATCCTCATGCTGTCCAGCAACAACATCCTGTCGCCGGCCTCCGGCCGGCCGCTGGCGATGCCCCGGCTGGACATGGTGACCGGTCTGTTCCACCTGACGAAGCTGCAGGAGGGCGCCGTGGGAGAGGGCCAGGCCTTCTCCTCCCCGGCCGAGGCCATCATGGCCTTCGACCGCAAGGCGCTGTCGCTGCACGCGAAGGTCAGGATCCGGTTGCTCGACCAGGTCCCGCCGCGGGGCGCCGAGCCGGAGGGGTGGGAGCCCGGGGAGCCGTGGCTGGCCCACACCACCCTGGGCCGGGTCCTGTTCAACGACCTGCTCCCGGCCGACTACCCGTTCATCGACGAGGTGCTGCCCAAGAAGCGGCAGGCCACGATCGTGAACGACCTGGCCGAGCGGTACCCGATGGTCACCGTGGCGCAGACGCTGGACAAGCTCAAGGACGCCGGCTTCTACTGGGCCACCCGGTCCGGGGTGACGCTGGCGATCTCCGACGTGGTCGTTCCCGCCAACAAGCAGGAGATCCTCGACAAGTACGAGCGCGAGGCCGACCGGATCGAGAAGCGCTACCAGCGTGGTGCGCTCTCGCACGCCGAGCGGAACAGCGAGCTCGTGAAGGTCTGGCAGCAGGCCAAGGACGAGGTCGCCGAGGAGATGGAGCGGAATTTCCCCGAGGACAACCCGATCCCGACGATCGTGAAGTCCGGGGCCGCCGGAAACATGACGCAGGTCGTGCAGCTCGCCGGCATGCGCGGGGTCGTGTCGAACACCAAGGGCGAGTACATCCCGCGTCCGATCAAGTCCAACTTCCGCGAGGGCCTGTCGGTGCTGGAGTACTTCATCTCCACGCACGGCGCCAGGAAGGGTCTGGCGGACACCGCGCTGCGGACCGCCGACTCCGGTTACCTGACCCGTCGTCTGGTCGACGTCTCGCAGGACGTCATCGTGCGGGAGATCGACTGCGGCACGGAGCGCGGCATCTTCATGCCGATCGCGACCCGGGCCCACGACGGGACCCTGGTGCGGGACAACCACGTCGAGACGAGCGTGTACTCGCGCAGCTCGGCGGAGGACGTCACCGACGCCGACGGTGGGCTGCTGCTGGCCAGGGGCGCGGATCTCGGTGACACCGCGATCGACGCCCTCACCAACGCGGGCGTGACGCGGGTGAAGGTCCGCAGCGTGCTCACCTGCGAGTCCGCGATCGGCGTCTGCGCCACGTGCTACGGCCGGTCGATGGCGACGGGCAAGCTCGTCGACGTCGGTGAGGCGGTCGGCATCGTCGCGGCCCAGTCGATCGGTGAGCCGGGTACGCAGCTGACGATGCGGACCTTCCACCAGGGTGGTGTGGCCGGCGATGACATCACCACCGGTCTGCCGCGTGTGACCGAGCTGTTCGAAGCCCGCATCCCGAAGGGCAAGGCCCCGATCTCCGAGGTCGACGGCCGCGTCCAGATCGAGGAGGGCGAGCGGTTCCGGAAGATCACCATCATTCCGGACGACGGCAGCGAGGAGATCGTCCACGACAAGCTGTCGCGGCGGCAGTGGCTGGCGACGGTCTCGCGGGACGGCACCGAGCGGCCGTTGCAGGACGGTGACCACGTCACCGTCGGGCAGCAGCTGCTGGAGGGCGCGGTCGACCCGCACGAGGTGCTCCGCATCATGGGGCCGCGGGAGGCGCAGCTCCACCTGGTGCGCGAGGTGCAGCGGGTGTACCGGACGCAGAGCGTGGCCATCCACGACAAGCACATCGAGGTGATCGTCCGCCAGATGCTGCGCCGGGTGACCATCATCGACTCGGGGTCGACGGAGTTCCTGCCGGCGTCCTGGGCCGAGCGGAGCGAGTTCGAGGCCGCGAACCGGCGGGTCGTGGCCGAGGGCGGCGAGCCCGCCTCCGGCCGGCCGGTCCTGATGGGGATCACCAAGGCATCGCTGGCCACCGAGTCGTGGCTGTCGGCGGCGTCCTTCCAGGAGACGACCAGGGTGCTCACCGACGCCGCGATCAACGGCAAGAGCGACAAGCTGGTCGGCCTGAAGGAGAACGTGATCATCGGCAAGCTGATCCCGGCCGGTACGGGCATCAACCGCTACCGGAACATCCAGGTGCAGCCGACGGAGGAGGCGCGGGCGGCGGCGTACGCCATCCCGTCCTACGACGACGGCTACTACACGCCGGACGTGTTCGGGACCGGCACCGGTGCCGCGGTGCCGCTGGACGACTACGACTTCGGTCGCGACTACCGCTGAGCGTTCTTCAGCGGAACCGGAAGTGCCTGACCCACGGGGGGCGCGCCACAGGGCGCGCCCCCCGTGGCGCGTTCCGGGGTGGGGCGATGGCGGCGGTCATCCCGGGCGGTGAACGGAACCGGCACGCGGCCGGCCCGGTGGTCGCTACGGTGCCGGGGTGACCGCAGGCCAGCCCCTCGACGTGCTGCGCCGTCGTTCCCGGAACGCGGTGCTGAGCTCCGCCCTCGGTTGGGGCAGCGTGCTCGCCGTCCTGGTCGTCCTCCAGCCGGTACCGGACGGGCCCCAAGCGGTGCTCCTGACCGGGGCCGCGGTCTTCGCGGTGCTGCACGCGGCCTGCGTGCGCCACGCGCTCCGGTCCCCGACGGCCAGGGTGCCGGTCAGGTTGTCCGGTCCCGCGCTGGCGGTCGCGGTGTGCCTCGGCGTCGTCGGAGGCGGGTTCGCCGCCGTGGCCGGGGTGGACGCCCCGCCCGGCGGCTGGGGAGCCGGTGCTGGCCTGCTCTGGCTCGCGGTGCCGGGCATCGCCGTGGCGGACGTCGGCGTTGGACGTTCGCGGCGCCAGCTGACCAGCGCCACGGCCGCCGTGACGGGCGTCGTGTGCCTCGGCGTCGTCGTGGTCACGCTGGTGCTCGGCGGCGCCTCGGCGCCCTGGGGAGGGCTCGCGTTGCCGGTGGTGTTCGGGGTCCTGGCGATACCCCTGGTCGTCTACTCGGACTTCCGCGTGCTGGAGTCGTGGCGGTCGGCGGCGGAGCTCGACCGCGCCCAGCGGATCGCCGTCGAGATGGCGGGGCACCGGGAACGGATGCGGCTGGCGGAGGACCTGCACGACATCCTGGGGCACACCCTGGAGGTGGTCGCGCTGAAGAGCGAGCTGGCGTTGCGACTCCGGGAGGTGGATCCGGAGCGGGCCGACGCCGAGATCGCGGAGACGCACCGGCTGGCCAGGGACGCGCTGCGGGAGGTCCGGGACGTGGCCAGGCGACGCCGGGGAACGGAGCTGGGCGCCGAGATCGTGGCCGTCACGCACCTGGTGGAATCGGCCGGGATCCGGGTGACGACGGCCGGCACCCGAGCGGTTCCCGGGGCGGGGACACCGTCCTCAGCGGTCCTCGGCCGGGTGCTGCGGGAGGCGACGACGAACCTGCTCCGGCACTCCGACGCGAGCTGGTGCGAGATCACGGTGCGGGAGGACGACGGGGGAGTCGAGCTCGTCGTCCGCAACGACGGCGTCCGGGCCACCCCGGGGGAACCGGCGTCGGGAGGTGGCCTCGAGGGCCTGGGGCGGCGGCTCGGCGAGCTCGGCGGGCGGTTGACCGCCGGTGCGGCGGGGGACGGCGTGTTCGCGCTGGCCGCGCGGGTACCGTCCTCGGCGTCGGTCCGGGGGGCGTCGTGATGGTGTGCTGGTCGCCGATGGCGTGCCGACCAGGGGCAGCGGTGGCACGCCCCGCTGGACGTGGCGGGCACCGCCGTGGCGGTGGGGCAACGCGGGGCGGGAGCGGCTCCCCGCCGGGCGGCGAACGGATCGTTGCCCGGTCGTGGCGGCGTGGTGGTGGCCGGATGAACGGGGTGCGGGGTGGTTGGCCTCGCGTGGCGCACGCCACGGCTCGGCGCGGATCCGGGGGGTTACGGCCCCGCGTCCCGCCGGTAGGCTTGGCGGCAGAGTCCCGACCCGGTGCGAACCAGGTGGTATGTGGTACCCGTTTTGACCCCGCGTTCGGGCAGCAGGTATCTTTGCCACTCGGGCCCAATGCGCATTGGGTCGGTCCGTGTGCCTGTGAGCGGCGGTATTGAGACCGTGGTCGTCACTGCACAGCGGAACTCCTCCCGACATCCCGCAGGGGAAGCTTCACGCCACGGGACCGAGAAGAGGGCGACACGCCCGACCTCGGGTTACGGGGGAGGGCGAACTACACAGAGCCATACATACCGCCTGACGTGCTCAAACGTACAACAGCGAGCACCTAGGGCCGCGAACGGAAGAAGTAGCCGGTCCATGCCCACGATCCAGCAGCTGGTCCGCAAGGGCCGTGAGGACAAGGTCGCGAAGACCAAGACCGCGGCGCTCAAGGGGAGCCCGCAGCGGCGCGGCGTATGCACCCGCGTCTACACCACCACCCCCAAGAAGCCGAACTCGGCGCTGCGCAAGGTGGCCCGTGTGAGGCTCACGAGCGGCATCGAGGTCACGGCCTACATCCCCGGTGAGGGCCACAACCTCCAGGAGCACTCGATGGTGCTCGTTCGCGGTGGCCGTGTGAAGGACCTCCCCGGCGTGCGCTACAAGATCATCCGCGGTTCGCTCGACACCCAGGGCGTCAAGAACCGCAAGCAGGCCCGCAGCCGGTACGGCGCGAAGAAGGAGAAGAGCTAAAGATGCCCCGCAAGGGTCCGGCCCCGAAGCGGCCGCTGATCTCCGATCCCGTCTACGCCTCACCTCTGGTGACGCAGCTCATCAACAAGGTGCTCAGGGACGGCAAGCGCTCGCTGGCTGAGAAGATCGTCTACGAGGCCCTGGAGGGCACCCGGGAGAAGACCGGCACCGACCCGGTCGTCACGCTCAAGCGTGCCCTGGACAACGTGAAGCCCACCCTGGAGGTGCGCAGCCGCCGCGTCGGTGGCGCCACCTACCAGGTGCCCGTGGAGGTGCGCGCCGGTCGCTCCACCACGCTGGCTCTGCGTTGGTTGGTGTCCTTCGCCCGGCAGCGCCGGGAGAAGACGATGGTCGAGCGGCTGATGAACGAGCTGCTGGACGCCAGCAACGGCCTGGGTGCGAGCGTCAAGCGGCGCGAGGACACCCACAAGATGGCGGAGTCCAACAAGGCGTTCGCGCATTACCGCTGGTGATTGGAGTAGCTCGGCGCGTACCCGCGTCGGGTCTTCGACCACCCCACAGACAGCTAGGACCAGCTGATCAAGAACGGGGAAGAGTCTCGTGGCACGCGAAGTGCTGACTGACCTGGCCAAGGTCCGGAACATCGGCATCATGGCCCACATCGACGCCGGCAAGACCACCACGACCGAGCGGATCCTGTACTACACCGGGATCAACTACAAGATCGGCGAGGTGCACGACGGCGCGGCGACGATGGACTGGATGGAGGAGGAGCAGAAGCGCGGCATCACCATCACCTCCGCCGCGACCACCTGCTTCTGGGGCGACAACCAGATCAACATCATCGACACGCCTGGCCACGTGGACTTCACCGTCGAGGTCGAGCGGTCCCTGCGGGTGCTCGACGGCGCCGTCGCCGTCTTCGACGGCAAGGAAGGCGTCGAGCCGCAGTCCGAGCAGGTCTGGCGGCAGGCGGACAAGTACGAGGTTCCGCGCGTCTGCTTCGTCAACAAGATGGACAAGCTGGGCGCCGACTTCTACTTCACCGTCCGCACCATCGAGGAGCGCCTCGGCGCCAAGCCGCTGGTGATCCAGCTGCCGATCGGCTCGGAGAGCGACTTCGCCGGTGTCGTCGACCTGGTGGAGATGCGCGCGCTGACCTGGCGCGGCGACGTCCAGAAGGGCGAGGACTACACGGTCGAGGAGATCCCGGCGGAGCTCGCCGAGAAGGCGGCCGAGTACCGGGAGAAGCTGCTCGACGCCGTCGCCGAGACCGACGACGAGCTCATGGACGCCTACCTCAATGGCGAGGAGCTGACGGTCGAGCAGATCAAGGCCGGTATCCGCAAGATCACCTGCGCCCGCGAGGCGTACCCGGTGCTGTGCGGCTCCGCGTTCAAGAACAAGGGCGTCCAGCCCATGCTCGACGCGGTGATCGACTACCTGCCCTCGCCGTTGGACGTCCCCGCCGTGCACGGCACGCTCCAGGACGGCGAGACGCACGCCGAGCGCAAGGCGAGCGTGGACGAGCCGTTCTCCGCGTTGGCCTTCAAGATCGCGGTGCACCCGTTCTTCGGCAAGCTGACCTACGTCCGGGTCTACTCCGGCAAGGTGGCCAGCGGCACCCAGGTGGTCAACGCCACCAAGGAGCGCAAGGAGCGCATCGGGAAGCTCTTCCAGATGCACTCCAACAAGGAGAACCCGGTCGACGAGGCCAGGGCGGGCCACATCTACGCGGTGATCGGTCTCAAGGAGACCACCACCGGTGACACGCTGGCCGACCCGCAGGCCCCGGTCGTGCTGGAGTCGATGACGTTCCCGGCTCCGGTCATCGAGGTCGCGATCGAGCCCAAGACCAAGAGTGACCAGGAGAAGCTCTCCACGGCGATCCAGAAGCTCGCCGAGGAGGACCCGACCTTCCAGGTCAAGCTCGACGAGGACACCGGTCAGACGATCATCAAGGGGATGGGCGAGCTCCACCTCGAGGTGCTGGTCAACCGGATGAAGAGCGACTTCAAGGTCGAGGCCAACATCGGCAAGCCGCAGGTGGCCTACCGGGAGACCATCCGGAAGACCATCGAGAAGTACGAGTACACCCACAAGAAGCAGACCGGTGGTTCCGGTCAGTTCGCGCGGGTCATCATCAAGCTCGAGCCGCTGGAGAGCACCGAGGGTGCCCTGTACGAGTTCGAGAACAAGGTGACCGGTGGCCGGGTCCCGAAGGAGTACATCCCCTCGGTCGACCAGGGCGCGCAGGACGCGATGCAGTACGGCGTCCTCGCCGGGTACCCGCTGGTGGGTGTGAAGCTCACGCTGCTCGACGGTGCCTACCACGAGGTCGACTCCTCGGAGATGGCGTTCAAGGTGGCCGGCTCGATGGCGTTGAAGGAGGCGGCCCGCACCGCGAGCCCGACCCTCCTCGAGCCGATGATGGCGGTGGAGGTGACGACGCCCGAGGACTACATGGGTGACGTCATCGGTGACCTGAACTCCCGCCGTGGGCAGATCCAGTCCATGGAAGAGCGCAGCGGCACTCGCGTCGTCAAGGCGCTCGTCCCGCTGTCGGAGATGTTCGGGTACGTGGGTGACCTGCGGTCGAAGACCCAGGGTCGCGCCAACTACTCGATGCAGTTCGACTCCTACGCCGAGGTTCCGCAGAACGTCGCGAAGGAGATCATCGCGAAGGCGACGGGCGAGTGATCCAGCCCACCTGAGCGGAGGGCCGCCACCGTCGGCCGACGGTGGCGG
>NZ_AGVX02000137.1 GCF_000239155.1 Actinoalloteichus spitiensis RMV-1378 | reverse complement strand
GCCCTCACCCGGGCCGCCGCCCTGCTGCGACGCTCCCGCGAGGCGGCCGCCCGGACGACCGCCTCGTCCCGCGACGCGACCAGGGCACGCAGCGCGGTCCGGTCCACCAGCCAGCCCCGGCGCGCCAGCCGCCACGACGCACCCCTGGTCGGATCCAGCAGTTCCGCGGGGTCGTACACGGTTGTGCCCTGACTACCGGCGTCGCGCTCAGTCCTGGTACGCCGACAACGGCGGGCAGGAACAGACGAGGTTGCGGTCACCGCGCGCACCGTCGATCCGCCGCACCGGGGGCCACACCTTGTCCCGGTGACGGCCCGTGGGGAACGCGGCGAGTTCCCGGCCGTAGGGGTGCCGCCAGTCCCCGGACAGGCAAGCCGCCGTGTGCGGTGCGTTGCGCAGCGGGTTGTCCTCGACCGGCCACTCCCCGGAGCCGACCCGGTCGATCTCCCCCCGGATGGCGATCATCGCGTCGCAGAAGCGGTCGAGTTCCGCCAGGTTCTCGCTCTCGGTCGGCTCGACCATGAGGGTGCCGGCGACGGGGAAGGACATCGTGGGCGCGTGCAGCCCGTAGTCGGCGAGCCGCTTCGCCACGTCGTCCACCGTCACCCCTGTCGTCCTGGTCAGCTCACGCAGGTCGAGGATGCACTCGTGGGCGACATGGCCACCCGCGCCCGTGTAGAGCACCGGGTAGTGGGGCGACAGCCGGGCGGCGACGTAGTTCGCGGCGGCGACGGCGGTGAGGGTCGCCCTCCGCAGCCCCTCCGCTCCCATCATCCGGACGTAGGCCCAGGAGATCGGGAGGATGGAGGCGCTTCCCCAGGGGGCGGCGCTGATCGGTCCGACCCCGGTGGCCGGTCCCGCCGCCGGCTGGAGGGGGTGGTTGGGCAGGAAGGGCGCCAGGTGCGCGCGGACGGCGACCGGGCCCACTCCTGGTCCACCTCCGCCGTGGGGGATGCAGAACGTCTTGTGCAGGTTCAGGTGGGAGACGTCGGCACCGAACCTGCCCGGTCGGGCCAGGCCGATCAACGCGTTCAGGTTGGCCCCGTCGACGTAGACCTGCCCCCCGGCGTCGTGCACCTCGGCGCACACCTCCCGGACGGTGTCCTCGTAGACACCGTGGGTCGAGGGGTAGGTGATCATGATGGCGGCCAGGTCGTGCCGGTGCTCCCCGACGAGGCGGCGCAGGTCCGGGAGGTCGACGTTCCCGGACTCGTCGCAGCGGACCACCACGACGCGCATCCCCGCCATCACCGCGCTCGCGGCGTTCGTCCCGTGGGCGCTCGCGGGGATCAGGCAGACGTCGCGGTGCGGCTCGCCCCGGTCGCGGTGGTAGGCGCGGATCGCCAGCAGCCCGGCGAACTCGCCCTGGCTCCCGGCGTTGGGCTGGAGGCTCACCGCGTCGTACCCGGTGATCTCCGCCAACCACCGTTCCAGGTCCGCCACGACGGTCAGCAACCCGGCGGCGTCGGAGGCGGGGGCGAAGGGGTGCAACCCGGCGAACTCGGGCCAGGTGATGGGTTCCATCTCGGCCGCCGCGTTCAGCTTCATGGTGCAGGAGCCCAGTGGGATCATGGTGCGGTCGAGGGCCAGGTCGGAGTCGGCGAGCCGCCGCAGGTACCGCAGCAGCGCCGTCTCCGAGCGGTGCGCCTCGAAGACCGGGTGGGTCAGGTAGCCGCTGGTGCGGCGGAGGTCGGTCGGGACCGCGTCCGGCGTCCGCTGGTCCAGGTCGTCGACGTCGGGCCGCTGGTCGGACGCCTCGGAGGTGTCCAGCCCGAAGGCCCGCCAGACCAGCTCCAGGTGGTGCCGGGTGGTGTCCTCCCCGCAGGAGACCCCGACGCGGTCGGCGTCGACGAGCCGGAGGTTGACGCCCAGCTCCCGGGCGGTGGCCACCACCCGGTCCGCGCCACCGGGCACCTCCACGAGGACGGTGTCGAAGAAGTGGTCGTGCACCACGCGGAGCCCGGCCCGCCGCAGGCCGGCGGCCAGCACTACGGCCATCCGGTGCGTGCGCAGCGCGATGGTGCGCAGGCCCTCCGGTCCGTGGTGCACGGCGTACATCGCGGCCACCACGGCCAGCAGCACCTGGGCGGTGCAGATGTTGCTGGTGGCCTTCTCCCGGCGGATGTGCTGTTCCCGGGTCTGGAGGGCGAGCCGGTACGCCGTGTTGCCGTCGGCGTCGACGCTGACCCCGACCAGCCGGCCGGGGAGCTGCCGTTGGAGCCCCTCGCGGACGGACAGGAAGGCAGCGTGCGGCCCGCCGAAACCGAGGGGTACCCCGAACCGCTGGGTCGAGCCGACCACCGCGTCGACCCCGAACTCACCGGGCGGCCGGAGCAGGGTGAGGGCCAGCAGGTCGGCGGCGGCCGCGACGAGGGCCCCCCGTTCGTGGGCGGCCGCGACGACGGCCGCGTGGTCGACCACCCGTCCGGAGGCACCGGGGTAGGCGAGCAGGAGACCGAAGAACTCGCCCTCGGGGAGGGGGGCGCCGTCGCCCAGGTCCACGAGTTCCAGCTCGATCCCCAGCGGTTCGGCCCGGGTACGCAGGACCTCCACCGTCTGGGGCAGGGTGTCGGCGTCGACCAGGAACCGGTGGGACCGGGACCGGCCGGCCCGGCGCAGCAGGGTCATGGCCTCGGCGGCGGAGGTGGACTCGTCGAGCATCGAGGCGTTGGCGACGGGGAGGGCGGTGAGGTCGGCCACCACGGTCTGGAAGTTGAGCAGCGCCTCCAGCCGCCCCTGCGAGATCTCGGGCTGGTAGGGGGTGTAGGCGGTGTACCAGGCCGGGTTCTCCAGCACGTTCCGGCGGATCACCGGTGGGGTGATCGTGGAGTGGTACCCGAGACCGATCATCTGGACCAGCGGCCGGTTCCTGGCCGCCAGGGAGCGCAGCTCCGCGAGGACCTCGTTCTCGGACAGCGGCCGTTCGAGGCCCACCGCAGGCGTGTCGTCGCGGATGTCGCCGGGCACCGCTTGGTCGGCGAGCTCCTCGAGCGAGCCGACACCGATGACCGACAGCATCCGGGCGAGCCCCGCACCGTCGGGCCCGATGTGGCGGTCGGCGAACGGCGTGGCCCGCTCCAACTCGGAGAGGGCTGGTGTGGGGCGGAGGGCGTGCTCTGACGTCGTCATGACCGGACCTCGGTAGTCGTCGGGCTTCCCGCCTCCGGGCAGGATGGCGAGGGCTCCCCCTCTGTCACTGCCCGGGGCACGGGTGCCTGAGAGCTTCGCCCGGTCCACCAGGACCGGGCTTGCACCGTCGGCGGGGCGTGGTCAGCGCCGGGTCGAACCCGTCCGCTCACCAACCCTCTTTCCAGAGGTGTCTCGTCCACGCGGTCCTGGCTGCCTGAGAGGTTCCGGGGAAAGTTGCTCCTTCGGCGCCGCACCGGCACGCGGTGCGAACTCTCCCGCGTGGAGTTCGGCGACTACACGGGCCAGCCTACCCGGCCGTGTCCCGTTCGCCGGGGCCCCGGTGGCTCCTCCCGCACCCTGGACCTCGGCCCCAGCGGGACGCGGCGGCCGCGTTGCGCCGGCCGGGCGGGAGCGCCTGCCCACCACGGGGCACGCCGGACGTTCACGGCGATGCGGGGTTCAACCGGTGCGCTGGGCCCGCCGTCGGGAGAGCTCGTCGACGTGGCCCTCCTGGATCTCCGCGCCGTCGGCGCGCTCGGCGGGGAACTCGTGGATCGTGCCGCTGATCTCCCGCATGGCTCCGCTCACGGCGATGCCGAACACGCCCTGCCCGCCCTGCAACAGGTCGACGACCTCCTCGGGCGAGGTGCACTCGTACACGGTGGTGCCATCGCTGAACAACGTGATCCGCGCGAGATCGCGGACACCTCGTTTTCGCAGGTGTTCGACCGCCACCCGGATGTTCTGCAGTGACACCCCGGTGTCGAGCAGCCGCTTGACGACCTTGAGGACCAGCAGGTCCTTGAAGGAGTACAACCGTTGGCTACCGGAGCCGTGGGCGCTCCGGATCGACGGCCCCACCAGCCCGGTCCGCGCCCAGTAGTCGAGCTGGCGGTAGGTGATGCCCGCGATCTGGCAGGCGGCGGCGCCCCGGTAGCCGACCAGTTCGTCCGGGAGCAGGGAGTCCGGGAACAAGGCGCCCTGCTCGCCCGGAGTTGTCTGGATGGGCGAATCCTCGACCACGCCTGCCTCCTCCTCGTGCGGCCTCACGACCGACGAACGTCGCCCTGGTGGTCGATCCGGACCACCGGACATCTGAGTATGCACCTGAGGTGGCACCACGGGTGCGCCTCGTCCTGGATGACGGTAGGACTGGCGTGCGAACAGGTCAACGCGACGCGCGGAGAACTCCACACGCTGAATTCACGTTCGACCTTGGTAGGGGCGCTCGGGCGCCGCAACTCGAGGGGCACCATGATCACCCGATCGACTGAACAAACCTCCGCCAGCCCCGTCGGCTCCACCGCCCCGGTGTCAGCGGTCGTCGGGACGACGGGCTAGGTGTCGGCGCCCCGGAAGTCCTCCGGCGAGACGGAGTCGAGGAACTCGCGGAACTTCTCGACCTCGTCCTCCTGCTCGTCCGGGATCATCAGGCCCGCCTCGGAGAGGACCTCCTCGTCGGCGTGGATGGGAACGCCGACCCGGAGCGCGAGGGCGACCGAGTCGCTCGGGCGCGCCGACACCCGGACATCGCCGTCGAAGACGAGCTCCGCGTAGAACGTGCCCTCGCGCATGTCGGTGATCCGCACCTGCTCGAGCTCCCGGCCCAGCGCGCCGATCACGTCCTTGAGGAGGTCGTGCGTCAGGGGACGCGGAGGCCGAACGCCCTGCTGTTCGAGGGCGATCGCGGTGGCCTCCACCGAACCGATCCAGATCGGCAGGTAGCGCTCACCCTCGACCTCGCGCAGCAGGAGGATCGGTGTGTTGGCGGGCAGTTCCACCCGTACGCCGACCACACGCATCTCGCTGCTCATCGGGCCTCCCCTCCTCCCGCGAACCACGTCGAGCGGACATCACACAATCGAGGATGGCGCACTGACAGCATCGACGCTACCCGCCTCGGGCTCACTACGCTCGTGATTCTTCGTGTCAACTCGGCAACCATCCTTCTGGCCGCCGCCCGCTCACCAACCACCGGTACTCCGGACGCTCGACCGCAGGAGCAGCTCGTAGAGGGTGGTGGACAGGGCGGCCAGCTCCCGCAACCGCTCCTCCGCCCGGAGACCGGCGTGGGGGTCGCGGTCGGACGGTCGGTGCAGTGGCGCGACAGCCTGCGCCATCAACGCTACCTGCCGATCAGCGGAGGTCCGCAGCGCTCGGAGGTGCCTCGGCTCCAGACCGTAGTCGGCGGCCTGCCGCACCAGGCGCGCGATCCGCACGGCGTCGCGGTCGAAGAAGCCGACCGCTCCCGACCGGACCAGCCCGTAGTGTTCCAGCTCGACCAGCATGACCTCGTCGATGTCGGCCGCGGCGAGCATCTCCTCCCGGGTCAGCCGGGCCGGGCGACCCGCCGCCTCCGCCGTCTCACCCGGGCACGGCTCCGGGTGTTCCCCGTCCTGCCCGCTCCAGCTCGGGTCAGCCGCGAGTCGATCGCGGAGCCAGCTCAGGGGCAGACCGTGGTCCCGCTGCGCGGTGAGCACCACGCGGAGCCGCGACACATCGGCGGCCGTGAAGACCGGCGACCCCGACCGGGCCCCGGAGGGCGTCACCAGGCCCTCCGACACCAGGAAGAGGATCCTGGCCAGCGACAGGTCGGGAAAGTCGGGACGGAGCTCGGTGAGCACCGTCCCGACGCTGATCGCCTCGTGCCCGGGCCGGCCGGCCGAGGTCACTGCGCCTCCTGGCCCCCGATCGGACCGGTCAGGAAGACGAGCCGGAACTTGCCGATCTGGACCTCGTCACCGTTGGCGAGCACGGCGGTGTCGACGGGCTCCCGGTTGACGTAGGTCCCGTTCAGGCTGCCGACGTCGACGACGACGAACTCGTCACCCTCGCGGCGGAACTCGGCATGCCGGCGCGACACCGTCACGTCGTCGAGGAAGATGTCGCTGTCCGGGTGACGCCCCGCACTGGTGGTCTCCCTGTCGAGCAGGAACCGGGACCCGGCGTTCGGGCCCCTCTTGACCACCAGCAACGCGGAACCCGTCGGAAGAGCGTCGACTCCCGACACCGCCGGCTCGGCCGCGGGGGAGTCGGAAGGCTCCACCTCGTTGAGGAAGTCCGCGCGGAAGACCGAGGTCTGTTCCGGGGACCGCTCCGGCGGAGTGCCGGGCCCGTCGTTGGTGCTCACCTGAGCTCTCCTCCTGCTGGTTAGGCGATCCAAAGCCGATCTCAAACTACCCTGCCGCCACCAACGCACGTGGCCCGACTCCCGTGATCATGAACATTGGCGACGGGGGGCCGGCGCCAATCCCTCTCGTACAGTTCTCGTACCCGCTCAACCGTTGTCGGCCAGCTTGGCGTACTCACCCGCGTCCAGCAGACCATCGAGCTCGCTCGGGTCGTCCGGTCGCACCTCGATCATCCACCCGTCCCCGTACGGGTCCTCGTTCAGGGACTCCGGTTGATCTTCCAACCCAGTGTTCCGAGTCAGGACCTCGCCGGCAAGGGGCATGTAGATCTCGGAGACGGACTTGGTCGACTCGACCTCGCCGATCGTATCGCCGGCCGCGAAATGCTGCCCCGGCTCCGGCAACTGGGTGAAGACCACGTCCCCCAGCTGACGCTGCGCGTAGTCCGTGATGCCGATCCGCACCGCGCCGGACTCCTGGACCGCCACCCACTCGTGCTCCTGGGTGTAGCGCAACTCTTCCGGAACCGCCGACATCTCTCCTCCGATCACTGGTTCGCTGGGCTCATCCTGCCAAGGAGCCGGTGCCGGCGGAACTCCCCCCTACTTCGAGCTGACTCCGCTGGTCTCGGGGCGGGTTCCCGCCGCGGCCCCGCTCCCGAGGACGGCCCTGGCACCCTGCCAGACGTACAGTGCGCCGGACCACAGGTACAGCACGCAGCCCCAGACCGTGAACGCGTACGCCACCGGCTGCGCGATCAGGCTGACCGTCGACGTCCCCTGGGCCAGCAGGAGGAGGGGGAAGGCGTAGAGCAGGCAGAAGGTCGCCGCCTTGCCGAGGTAGTGGACCTCGTAGGGTCCGAAGCCGTGGTGCCGGAGGACCAGCAGGGCCAGGCCGAGCACGATCTCCCTGGCGAAGAGGACGAGCACCAACCAGAGCGGAACGATGTCGCGGATGGCGAAGGCCACGAGGGTGGCCGCGATGTACAACCGGTCGACCGCGGGGTCGAGCATGGCGCCCAGCCTGCTCGACTGGTCCAACCACCGGGCCAGTTTCCCGTCGAGCCAGTCGGTGATGCCGCTGAGCACCAGGATCAGGAGCGCCGCGACGTCCGCGTGCGGGACGAGGAGCAGCCAGAGGAAGACCGGAACCCCGGCGAGCCTGAGGAAGCTCAACAGGTTGGGGACCGTGAGGATCCGGTCCTGTTTGATCGCTGACCAGCTGGTGTCTCCCAGCTGCGCGCTGAGGAAGCCGTCCGGTGCCCCCTGCTCGTTCGGCCTGCCCTCGGGCCCCATCGCCACCCCATTCACTCCCGGTCCCGGGGCCGCTTGCCCCCTCGCGCCCCAGGTCAAGCCTTACACACCGGCCGAGCTGGGGCGCCGAGTGCTCCCGTCAGGAGCTCGTGCGGCTCCAGCCACGGCGCTGGAGCTGCGCGTTGGTGAGGGTCAGGGGCCTGCCCCGGTCGTCCACGCCCACCCAGCGGGCGCGGCCCGGAGCGTCCTCGAGGACGTACGCGTGCCCCCTGCTCCACACGACGGTGAAGGGGGTGGTCGGCGGAGTGTCGGACGTCGTCTCGGTTCCCACGGCCATGTCAACGCTCATGCGCGGTCGCACCTCCATCAGGACTGTCGGCACCGCCGGGTGCCGCGTTAGCTCCCTGATCGAGATTCTCGGACGGAAGCAAGGGTTCCTCACGTTCTTCGGCCCGGCGCCAAGCCGACCGGCCGGCGTGGCTCGCCGAGCAGTCCGGCCGGGTGGTGCCGGTCCGACCAGTCGCGCGTCCCGAGGGCGCCGTTCGTCGGCGGAGCCCGGCCGACGAACGGTTGGTGGCCCAGGCCCTCCGCCTGCTCGCCCGATCTTCCGGCGGTAGCTTTACGAGAGCCGGGTGGCGACACCGTCGGTGCCGACGCCCGGGTCTTCCGTGTTGACCGTTGCCCGACATGAGGTGGGACCTGTGACCACGCCATACACGCTGCCCGATCTGCCCTACGACTTCGGGGCGCTGGAACCGCACATCTCCGGCGAGATCATGGAGCTGCACCACGACAAGCACCACGCGACCTACGTCAAGGGCGCCAACGAGGCGTTGGAGCGCATGGCGGAGGCCAGGGACAAGAACGACCTGGGTTCGGCCAACCTGCTGCAGAAGAACCTGGCGTTCAACCTCGCCGGTCACGTGAACCACTCCGTCTTCTGGCCGAACCTCTCCCCGGACGGTGGGGACAAGCCGGACGGCGAGCTGGGCGCCGCCATCGACGAGTTCTTCGGTTCCTTCGACGGGTTCCGGGCGCACTTCACCGCGAACGCGCTCGGCATCCAGGGCTCCGGCTGGTCGATCCTGGCCTGGGACTCGCTGGGCCAGCGACTGGTCCTCGAGCAGCTCTACGACCACCAGGGCAACCTGGCGGCCGGCTCCTACCCGCTGCTCATGCTGGACATGTGGGAGCACGCCTTCTACCTCCAGTACCGCAACGTCAAGGCGGACTACGTCAAGGCGTTCTGGAACATCGTGAACTGGGCCGACGTGACGCAGCGGTTCACCGCAGCCCGGGGTGTCAAGATCGGTTGATCCGACCAGCGGGAAGGGCGGGCCGGCACGGAGCCGGTCCGCCCACCGCGCCGGTCGCGCGGTCGGGGCGCCGCGCCCGTCAGGGTGCCGTGCCCTCCGCGGGCCGGGTCACCACGAACAGGCTTTCCGGGCCCCGCATGAGTCTGCTGCGGCGCCAGGAGACCTCCTCGGGGGCCTCGGCCAGCCGGAGACCGGGAAACCGCCTCAGCAGCACACCCAGTCCGATCTCGGCCTCGGCCCGCGCCAGCGGGGCGCCGAGGCAGTAGTGGATCCCGTGGCCGAAGGCCAGGTGGCCGGCGCTCCGGCGGCGGAGGTCCAGCCGGTCCGGGTCGGGGAAGCGGGCCGGGTCCCGGTCGGCGGCGCCGAGTGAGACCAGCACGACGGCGTCGGCCGGCAGGTCGACCCCCGCGAGCCGCACCGGTTCGGTCGTGAACCGGAAGGTGGCGACGTTCACCGGCCCGTCGTGCCGGAGGAGCTCCTCGACAGCGGACGGCAGCCGTCCGAGGTCCGCGCGCAGCCAGGCGAGCTGCTCGGGGTGGGTGAGCAGGGAGAGCACGGCGGTGCCGAGCAGGTTCGTCGTGGTCTCGTGGCCGGCGATCAACAACAGGGCCGCCAGCGAGACGAGTTCGTCCTCGCTGAGCCGGTCGCCCGCGTCCCGGGCGGCGATCAGCTCGGAGAGCAGGTCCTCGCCGGGCTCGCGCCGACGCCGTGCGACGAGGTCGGACAGGTAGTCCGCGAGCTGGTGGGACGCCTCGTCGATCACCTCGGGCTGCCCGGCGAGGAACAGCCGGGAGGACCAGCCGGCGAGCGCGGCGCGGTCGGCCGCGGGGACGGCGAGCAGTTCGCAGATGACGGTCACCGGCAGGGGCAGCGCGAAGCGCTCCACGAGGTCCACCGGACCGCTCTCGGCGCCCATCGACCCGGCCAGCTCCTCGGCGATGGCGAGGATCCTCGGTCGCAGGCGCTCGACCGCCGCCGGGGTGAAGGCCGCCCGGGCCAGGCTCCGGAGCCGCGTGTGGTCCGGGGGGTCGGTGGCCAGCAT
>NZ_AGVX02000138.1 GCF_000239155.1 Actinoalloteichus spitiensis RMV-1378 | reverse complement strand
GAGGCGGTTCCGGGTCCCCGTCGCGGGGACCCGGCCGCCGCCGTCAGAGCCCCAGCACCAGACGCGCGGTCATGAAGTAGATGATCAGCCCGGTCGCGTCGACCAGGGTGGTGACCATCGGGGCGCTGACCACCGCCGGATCCACCCCGAGCTTCTTCGCGACCAGCGGCATGCTCCCGCCCACGATCGCCGCCCACGTGCACACCACCACCAGGGACACCGCGACGACCCCGGCGAGGTCGAAGCCCACGAGCAACCCGCCGATCAGCAGACCGATGAGGGCGAGCGCGATGCCCAGGAGCAGGCCCACCCGGCCCTCCCGCCACACCACCTTCGGCAGGTCGCCCAGCCGCACGTCGCCGACGGCGATCGCCCGGACGATCGAGGTCGCCGACTGGGAGCCCGCGTTGCCGCCGGTGCCGGTGATGAGCGGGATGAACAGGGCCAGCGCGGTGACCTCGGCGAGGTTGTCCTCGAAGTACTGCAGGACGTTGACGGTGAGGGTCGCCGCCACGATGAGCAACAGCAGCCACACGACCCGGGACCGGGCGAGTTTGACGACGCTGGCCGACAGGTAGGGCTGGCCCAGCGGGCTGGCACCGGCCTGCCGCTCGACGTCCTCGGTGTCGGCCGCCTCGATGACCTCCAGCGCGTCGTCGAAGGTGAGCAGGCCCAGCAGGCGGTTCTCGCTGTCCACCACGGGCAGGGCCAGCAGGTTCGCCTCCTGCATCAGCCGGGCGGCGGCCTCGGCCTCGTCGGTGGCGGCGGCGGTGGGCACCTCCACGTCGGTGAGGTCGTCGATCCGCTGCTCGGGGTGGCCGGTGACCAGGGTGCGCAGCGAGATGACGCCGACGAGGTACCGGCCGTCGTCCACCACCGGCAGCGTGTAGACGGTCTCCGCCGAGCGGCCCTTGGTCCGGACGACGCGCAGCGCCTCGGACACGTCGAGGGTGCGGTGCAGCGCGACGACCTCCGGGGTCATCACCCGGCCCACCGAGTCCTCGGGGTAGCCGAGCAGGGCCGCCGTCATCTGCCGCTCGCGGAAGCTGAGACCGGCGAGGACCTTCTTCGCGACCTTCGCCGGCACCTCGTCGATCAGGCGGGCGCGGTCGTCGGGGTCCATCCCCTCCACCAGCTCGCGGGCGGCGCTGTCCCGCAGCCCGGTGAGGACCTCCTGCTGGTGGACGGGATCGAGTTCCTCGAAGACGTCGAGGGCACGTTTCTTGTCCAGCAGCCGGAACGGAACCGCCATCTCGGCGGTGTCCAGCCTGGACAGCTCGGCCGCGATCTCGTGCGGGGGTTGCTCCTGCAACCACCGCTGGAGTCCGACCAGGTCCTGTCGGTCGAGAAAGTCACGCAGCTGCTCGTCGGTCACGATCTCGCCTCCCGTGTGCCCCAGGGCCAGTCTCCTGCCGTACTGGCCGTCGTCCCGCCAACCGGGCCGCGAGGCGTGGCGCGCCGGCCGGGAGCACGTCGGGGCTCCCGACCGGCAGGCGTCATCGTCCGCCGAGGTGGTGCCGTCAGCAGCGACTCAGGGGTTCTCCCACGGTGAGAGAGAAGTCGGCACGCTCGTCGAGCAGCAGCGGAACGAGATTCCGGAGTTGCTGTGCGAGCGGAACCACCGCGCCGTCCGCGTCCTGCCGGACCCGGAGGCCGTGGATGTGGAGCACCTCACCGTGTTCAGCGAGCTGTTCCGAGGTGAGCCGGTACCCACAGATGCGGTCGCGCTCGATCTCCTCCGGCGCGGGTTCCTCGTTGTCCGCACCACCGAAGTAGACCGGGCCTCGGTTGGCGATGCCCAGGTTACGCGCCATGCTCACCGTCGCGGCCGCTCGGGCACCCCGTTCCACGACGAAGTCGAAGGCGCCCTCGATCCCGGACAGTTGGGAGTCGACGCGTCGTCGGTTGTTCAGGGCCGGGTCGGCCAGCTCCTCCTCGGTCAAGGCCCTGGTCCGGGTCTCCACGAGCAGGCCGACGGCGTTCTTCACCCCCGCCGCGTTGCGCAGGATCCGTTCCTGGCCGTCGCCGGCGACCTGCCGGATCGGCTCGCCGGTCTCCGGGTCGGTCCACAGGCCGTAGACGCCGCTGGAGAACCCGTCGGTCTCCACCCGGGGGCGGACGTAGTCCTCGGACAGCTCCTCGGCGAGTGCCCGCAGGTCAGGGTGGGCGTTGAGGTTGCGGGGCCACAGGGAGAGGAAGTCCCGGTCGTAGTAGGGCGGGGTGGGGCCGTACTCGTGGAGGTCGTACACGATGTCCGGCTGGTGGTCCCGCAGGACGGCCGCGATGGTGCGCGCCTCCCCGGTCTCCAGGGCCAGGTGATCGCGGTTGATGTCGACGCCGTCGCCGTTCCCCCGGGTGTTGGCGGCGCGGCCGTCAGGGTTCGCGGTGGGCATCACCAGGACGGAGGCGGTGCTCAGCAGCCGTTCGACGGCCGGGTCGTCGCTGAGGGCGAGGTCCCGGACCGTCGTCAGGCAGGCCTCCCGCCCGGAGGGCTCGTTGCCGTGCTGGAGGCAGAGCAGGAGTACGGACACCCGCCCCCGGGTGCCACCCCGGCCCGCCTCGGGCACCGGGTCCCCGATGCGGACGAGGCGGATCGGGCGGCCCTGTTCCGTCGTCGCCAGGACGTCCATCTCGGCGCGGTCGCTGGTGGCGACGACGGTGTCGAGGAAGGCCGTCTCCTCGTCGAGGGTGGTCCACCGTTCGCCGCCGGACAGTTCGAAGCCGGTGCGGGGCGTGCCCTGCGCACCGGTGTCACCACTGGCGTCCTGGGCGACCGCCGGGCCGGCACCGAGCAGGGCGAGGGTGGCCGCCACCGCCACGGTGGCGCTGAGGGAACGGGTTCGAGTTCTTCGGTTCGGGGTCCGCACGATGTGCTCTCCTCTCCGTGATCGCGCTGCGACGATCACGGAGCAAAGCCACCAAACCCCGGGGTTCGGGTCAAGACTTGACGCGAACCTCACGCTGTGCCTGGCCCACCGCCCGCCGCCCGGGTGAGATCGGCATCACACCTCAGGTGGGGTCGGTGGTGCCGTCAGCCCGGCGGACACCACCAGCGGGAGGACCCCACCCCGTCCGCCACGGGCGGTGCCGGGCTCCCTCGCGCGTCCGGCGCGCCGGCGGGAACCTCAACCGGACGCCGCCGGCGAGGCCGCGTTCCGCTCCATCGCGGACGCGCTGCGCCGCCAGCTCAGCCAACCGTGGACGACCAGCACCGCGAAGACCACGTAGACCAACGCGCTGAACCAGAGCCCCGAGGCGAACTGGAGCGGGACGCCGACCGCGTCGACCGCCAACCAGACCAGCCAGAACTCGGTGAGCCCCCGGCCCTGCGCGGCGAACGCCACCACGGTGCCCACGAAGATCCACGCGTCGGGCCAGGGTGCCCACGAGGCGTCGAGCGCGTCGAGCAGCAACGCGACGGCGGCCGTGCCGCCGACCATCGCGGCGACCAGTACGACCCGCTCCGCGCCGGTCGCCGAGCGGACGGTCACGCCGTAGACCGGGTCCCTGCGCCTGGTCCACGCCCACCAGCCGTAGACCGAGATCAGCAGGATGACCACCTGCCGCACGGCGAGGCCGCCGAGCTGCGCCGACAGGTAGACGCTGAAGAGCAGCACCGTGGCCGCCACCTGGACCGGCCAGGTCCACAACGTCCGCCGCTGCGCCAGGTACACCACCGCCAGCGCGCACAACTGCCCGATCAGCTCCGCCCACGAGACCTGCTGCCCGAACAGCGTCAGCTGGGGTTCCACCAGAACGTTCACGCGTCCTCCTCGGCCGTCTCCGGCGGCCGGCACGACGCGACGCGGGCACGCCGACGACACGGCGACACCCGCCCGCGTGCGCTGCCTCCCATCCGGACTGTCACCGTCGGTCCCGGAATTCCACCGGATCAACCGGCATCCCGTGCTGGTCGCACGACGATGCCGGGTCGCGGACTCTCACCGCCGGTTCGGAATTCCACCGAGCCCCGGAGCGCACTCTGCTCGGCTTCTCGAACCCGTGCCCCGCCCCGGATATTCCAGGACCGGCGGTGACAGCGACCACCGCCCGGCGGGCCACCCGGTGACCGGGATGACCAGGACGACGAGCTCCGCGGCCAGCCTCCGGCCCGCCACCAGCGAGGACGACGTGCCGGGGCGGTCCCGTGGCGGGCCCGCCCCGTGGCGAGGGCCGACGCCGGGAGCGGACCAGTTCGGGCACGCCAGGAGAAACCCAGCACCCGGTCAGCGCGCCACCACGCGCCCGCGAGGTGGACGGGGCGGAGGCGCCGCCCCGCGTTCCCCTGGGCCGCCGCCCCTGGCGCCGCGCTCCGCGAGCCGGCCCACCGCCACCCCACTTCCCGGCCACCCCTCCCCCGCCCA
>NZ_AGVX02000139.1 GCF_000239155.1 Actinoalloteichus spitiensis RMV-1378 | reverse complement strand
CCGGCACCGGAGCGGCAGGCGACGGCGACGAGCCGTCCGCCGCCGGTGAGCTGGAGCTGCCCGGCCAGGGTGCACTCGGCGCAGAGACCGACCCCGTAGGAGGCGTTCTCCACGTTGCACCCGGTGACCACCCGACCATCCGAGCACACCGCCGCCGCCCCCACCTGGAGCCCCGAGTAGGGGCAGTAGGCGGACTGGGCGGCGCGGACCGCCTCCTCCCGCAGGGCGTCCCAGTCCACCTCGGTCCCGGTCGTCGCCGTCGTCATCTCGTTGGCTCCTCTTCCCGCACGTCCGCGTCCACTCGGTCCTCGCTCCCCCGTCCCGCCGGAGCGAGCGGGTCAACCACCTGTCGGTGGCGCCGCCCCGCCCGCACCGGGAGGTTGCTCCCCGCCGGGTTCCGACCGGCGGTCGGGAGGTGGTGCTGCCCCGGACCCGGGGGCGCCGACCGAGGCCCCGGGTTCCTTCCCGCCCCGTTTCCGCCGACCACCGGTCTCCCGGCTGTACTGGAGCCCGTTGGCCGCCGGTCCCCGCAGTTTCTGCGCGGCGACGGCGAGCACCACCAGCGTCACCAGGTGGGGCGCGTAGGCGAGCAGCTCCCGAGGGATGCCGTCGGTGAACCAGTACACCGCGTAGAGCGCGACCGCTCCGCCGAGGGCGGTGGCCCCGTTCGTCCAACGGCCCCGGACGAGGTGCACCACGGCGAGGACCAGCACCAGCAGTGCCGCTCCGTACAGCAGGGCGTGCACGGTCGTCTCGCCCTGCCGCAGCCGGAGGCCGTCGGCGTACCCGAACAGCGCGGAACCGCCGAGCAGACCACCCGGCCGCCAGTTGCCGAAGATCATGGCCGCGAGGCCGATGTAGCCACGGCCGTTCACCTGGTTCTCCGAGTAGCCGGGCTGCCCGGGGTTGAGGACCAGGGCGGCACCGCCGATCCCGGCGAGCGCACCGGACATGATGACGGCCGAGTACTTGTACAGGTACACGTTGACGCCCAGCGACTCGGCGGCCTTCGGGTTCTCACCGCAGGAGCGCAGCCGGAGTCCGAACCGGCTCCGCCACAGCACCAGGTAGCTCACCGGCACCAGCAGGATGCCGATCATGGCCAGCGGGGAGACGCCGATCACCAGGCCGCGCAGGATGCCCGCCACGTCGGAGATCCCGACCCGTTGCATCGCCTCCAGCTCGCCCAGCCAGCCGGCCAGCGGCTGTGCCGAGTAGGTGTCGAACTTCGGGACCGGCGGCGACTCGCGCGGGTTCCCCGACAACGGGTAGAAGATCAGGCTGGACAGGTACTTGGTGACGCCGAGGCCCAACAGGTTGATCGCCACACCGGAGACGATGTGGTTCACCCCGAAGGTCACGGTGGCGACCGCGTGCAGGAGGCCACCGACAGCCCCGAACAGCGCGGCGGCCAGCAGGCCGGCCCACGGTCCCCAGTAGTAGCCGGCGAACGCCGCACCCCAGGTCCCGAAGATCATCATGCCTTCGAGGCCGATGTTGATGACGCCGGCCCGTTCCGCCCACAGCCCGCCCAGGGCCGCCAGCAGGATCGGCAGCGCGAACCGGGCCGCCGACTCGATCGTGCTGGAGGAGGTGAGCTGCGGGAGCCCGGTGAGGAAGGACGTGGTCGAGAGCAGGACCATGACCACCGCGACCCAGAGGGCTCCCATGAGCCAACCGGGGATCCGGCGCCGGGACCGCGCCGCCTTCTCGGTCACCGGCCCCGCCGAGGTGTTCGGGTCCTGCGACGTAGCGCCGAGGGTCATACGGCACCTCCTGCCGACACGGGCCGCGGCTCACCGGAGCCGGGCGGGTTCTGCCCGCCGACGCGCCGCTGCTCGGCCCGCAGCTCGACGCGGCGGACCAGCTCGTACGCCACGACGACCGACAGGACGATCGAGCCCTGCATGATGGTCACGATCTCGCTGGGCACGCCCACGTTGTCGAGGGCGAGCCTGCTCTTGTCCAGGAAGGCCCACAGCAGCGCGCCGAAGGCGATGCCGACGGGGTTGTTCCGCCCGAGCAGCGCCACCGCCAACCCGGTGAACCCGTAGCCGGCGGGGAAGTTCAGGCTGAAGGTGTGGTCCCTGCCGAGCAGTTCTGGCAGGCCGGCGAGGCCGGCGACCGCACCGGAGATCAGCAGCGTCACCAGGATCATCTTCTTGGCGTTCACGCCGCCGGCGGCGGCCGCCGTCGGCGACTTCCCGGAGGCGCGCAGCTCGAAGCCGAACCTGGTCCGGTTCATCAACACCCAGTACCCGACGCCGAGGGCGGCGGCGACCAGCACCATCCCGAAGACGGTCCCGGAGGAACCGAAGGAGAACCCGGGGACCCGGTTGGACTCCGGGAGGTAGGGCGTGCCGATGTTGTTCCCGCGCAGCTCGCCGAACATGTCCGAGCTGATCAGGTAGGCGATCACGCCGAACGACAGCGCGTTGAGCATGATCGTGGAGATCACCTCGGACACGCCCCGGTACACCTTGAGCAACGCGGCGATGCCCACCCACGCGGCTCCGGTGGCGGCGGCCGCGAGCATGGTGACGACCACACCCAGCCCGAACGGCAGCGTGACCGCGCCACCCACGATGGCCGCGACGCAGGCCGCGAGCCGGTACTGGCCCTCGATGCCGATGTTCAGCAGGTTCATCTGGAACCCGAGGGCCGCCGCGAGGGCGACGATGTAGTACGAGGTGGCGGTGTTGACCACGTCCACGGCGGTCGTGCCCCGGCCGAGGCTGCCCACCATGGCGCCCAGCGCCTCCAGCGGACTGCTCCCGGAGAACAGCAGGGTCACCGCGCACAGCAGCACGGCGAAGGCGATCGCCAGTGCCGGCGGCAGCAGTTTCGCTCGTATCGACCCCATCACCGATCCCCGCCTCGTGTCGACTGGCCGGCCTCACCGTCGTCCGTGCCGGGGGTCGACTGGTCGGCCGCCCCGCGCCCGGAGCCGACGTCTGCCGCGCCGGTCATGGCCGCACCCAGCTCCTCCGGGGTGACGGACCGGGGGTCGGCGTCCGCGACCAGCCGGCCGCCGTAGATGACCCTGATCGTGTCCGACAGCCCGATCAGCTCGTCGAGGTCCGCGGAGACGAGCAGCACCGCGAGCCCCTGGGCCCGCGCGGTCTTGATGTGTTCCCAGATGCCCGCCTGCGCGCCGACGTCCACCCCTCGGGTGGGGTGGGAGGCGATGAGCAGGACGGGATCACCGGACAGTTCACGCCCGACGATCAGCTTCTGCTGGTTCCCGCCGGAGAGCGCCCCGGCGGCCACGTCGATGCCCGGGGTGCGGACGTCGAACTGTTCGACGATGCGGGCGGTGTCCGACCTGGCTCCCTCGATGCTGAGCCAGGCGCCGCTGGAGACCGGGCGGCGGCTCTGGAACCCGAGGATGCGGTTGGACCACAGCGGTTCGTCGAGCAGCAGGCCGTGCCGGGTGCGGTCCTCCGGGACGTACCCGATACCCGCCTCGCGCCGCGCCATCGTCCCCTTGGTGGTGAGATCCACCCCGGACAGCCGAACGGTGCCGGCGTGGGCCCGGCGCATCCCCATCACGGCCTCGACGAGTTCGACCTGGCCGTTGCCCTCGACCCCGGCGATGCCCACGATCTCCCCCGCCCGGACGGTGAGGTCGATCGAGTCGAGCAGGGGACGCTCACTGCCCTCGCTCCGCAGGGTCAGGCCCTCCACACGCAGCACCTCGACGTCGGTGACCGAGGACACCCGCGTCTCCGGGCTGGGGAGCTCGCTGCCCACCATCATCTCGGCCAGCTGCCGGGAGGTGACCGTCCTCGGGTCCGCGGTACCGACGGTGGTGCCACGCCGGATCACGGTGACCGAGTCGGCGATCGCCCGCACCTCGTCCAGCTTGTGGGAGATGAAGAGGAAGGTGTAGCCGTCGGCCCGCATCTCGCGGAGGGTCGCGAACAGCTCGTCGACCTCCTGGGGGACCAGCACGGCCGTCGGCTCGTCGAGGATGACGATGCGGGCGCCCCGGTAGAGCACCTTGAGGATCTCGACGCGCTGCCGGTCGGCGACCCCGAGTTCCTCGACGAGGAGGGAGAGGTCGACGGTGAGCCCGGCCCGCCTGGCCAGCTCCGCCACCTTCGCCCTGGCCCGCCGCCCGATGCCGTGCAGCTTCTCCGCGCCCAGGAGCACGTTCTCCAGCACCGTGAGGTTGTCCGCCAGCATGAAGTGCTGGTGCACCATGCCCACACCCGCGTCGATCGCGTCGGCCGGGGAGCGGAAGACCACCGCCCGTCCCTCGACCTCGATCGTGCCCTCGTCGGGCTGCTGCATCCCGTAGAGGATCTTCATCAGGGTCGACTTGCCCGCGCCGTTCTCGCCGCAGAGCGCGTGCACCTCGCCGGCCCGCACGCTCAGGTGCACGTCCGCGTTGGCGACGACGCCGGGGAACCGCTTGGTGATCCCGGACAGCCTCACCGCGGGCACGGCGGCTGTGTCGGAGGGCACCCCGGCGTCGCGACCGGTGCCTTCCTCGGGAACAGGACTGGTCATCCCGCCCTTCCTTGTCGTGTGTGGCTCTCGGCCGCGTCTCGACCGGCCGACGACGGTGGCGGCGGGCGTGGGTGGCCGCGCCGCCCTTCGAGTGTGCGGGACGCGCGCCCGCCCGCCGGGGGCGGCCCCGTGCCCGGATCCGCCACCGGGCACCCCGCGCGCTGGTCGCGAGGTGCCCGGTGCGCCGCCTGGAGCGGCGGGGTGGGTGCTCCGGCTCAGCCGGTCGGCGAGGACGGGACCTCGATGTCACCCGCGATGATCTGCGCCTTGTACCCGTCGAGGACGTCGGCGATGTCGTCGACCATCCCCCCCGAGGTGGAGTAGTCCACGCCGTCGACGCTCAGGTCGAAGACCTCGGGGAAGTCGGTGAGGTCGTCCTCCGCGACGGCGGCGAGGTAGTTGAAGACCGCCACGTCGACCCGCTTGAGCATCGAGGTGATGATGACGTCCTTCGACTCCGCCACCGTCTCCTGGTTGTACTGGTCGGAGTCGACGCCGATCGCGAGCGCGTCACCGGCCTTGGCGGCCTCGAACACGCCCTTGCCGGAGGCACCGGCGGCGTGGTAGACGACGTCGGCGCCGGCGTCGATCTGCGCGCGGGTCGCCTCGTTGCCCTTGGCCGGGTCCTGGAAGCCCGTGATGTCCCCGGCCGGGGTCAGGTAGGTGTTCTCGATCTGGATGTCCGGCGCGGCCGCGCGGGCGCCCTCGAGGAACCCCGCCTCGAACTTCTGGATCAGCGGCGTCTCCACGCCGCCGACGAAGCCGACGTGGCAGTTGTCCGACTTGTAGGCGGCGGCGACACCCGCGAGGAAGGAGCCCTCGTGCTCCGCGAACAGCAGCGGGGTGATGTTGTCGGCATCCTCCACCGCCGCGTCGACCAGCGCGAAGTCGGTGTCCGGGTAGTCGGCGGCAACGGTCTCGAACGCGTCCGCGTAGGCGAAGCCGACGCCGATGATCGGGCTGAAGCCCTCGTCGGCCAGCTGGCGCAGCCGGGACACCTTGGCGTCCTCTGACTCGTTGGCCTCGGCCGTCAGCTCGCGGACGTCACCCAGGCCGAACTCCTCCTCGGCCCGGTCGAGACCAGCGGCGGCGGCATCGTTGAACGAGGCGTCGCCCCGGCCGCCGATGTCGTAGGCCAGGCCGACGCGCAGCTCGCTGCCGTCGACGTCGGCCGTCTCCGGTGTGCTGACCTCGACCTCGTCCGGGGCGGGGGGCGGGTCGGCCAACTGGCAGCCGGCGGCACCCTCGCCACCGGCGCCCTCACCGGACGTCGACGTGCCGCCGCCGTCCTTGGCACACCCGACCACCGCCAACACCCCGGTCAGGGCGATTGCCAGCGCGGCACCACGCGGTCGACGCATGGTTGCACTCCTTCCGACTCAGTCATGCTGAGCAGCACAGAGGTCTCTGCGGACGCCGAACCGTACCTGCCGGTAGCGCATGGTCGGTAGCCGTTCACAGGCCCTTAACCGAATCGTTGGGTCCGCATCCCGGGAGGAACCCGGTTCGCGGTTGACAACCGGGATCCCGCACGCAGCGCGACCACTCCAGGGCGAGTTCCCCCGCCCCGGTTCGCCGGGTGCGGCTCCCCGCACCCCACCGCCACCGGGCCGGTGGGCCACCACCGACCGGGGCCACGGCATGTTCGGTCAGTCACAACCTGGCACCGCCGGCTGTGCCGAAGTGATTGCCCAGGACTAACATCCGGCGAGTCAAGGCTTCGTGATGCTCGAGGCGAGTTCTCCGCGACGTTACGAGTCCCTTCCCACCAGCGATGTTGGAGGCCGTCGATCATGGCCAGCACCACCGCCCACTCGGCTGGTGCCGCGGACCGGGCGGGGAACGCCCGGCTTGGCGGCACCCTGTACCGGGGCGACCCGGGGATGTGGTCGTGGGTAGCCCACCGGATCACCGGTGTGCTCGTGTTCTTCTTCCTGTTCGTCCACGTGCTGGACACCGCACTGGTGCGGGTCTCACCGAACGCGTACGACGTCGTGATCGAGACCTACAAGCACCCGGTGATGGTGCTCTTCGAACTCGGCCTGGTCGGCGCCGTGCTCTACCACGCCCTCAACGGCATCCGGGTGATGCTCGTGGACTTCTGGTCGAAGGGCACCAAGTACCAGAAGCCGATGCTGTGGACGATCCTCGCGATCTGGCTGGTCGTGATGATCCCCGGCTCCTACTACCTGCTCGTCAAGGGCTTCGCTGACCTGTTCGGGGGTAGCTGACCATGTCCGTGACCGACGCCCCCTTCTCGGTGGACAAGCCGAGGTCCCCGCAGCGCCCGGCGGCCCGGCGCAGCAACTTCGAGCTGTACAGCTGGTTGTTCATGCGCCTGTCCGGCCTGCTGCTGGTGTTCCTGGTGCTGGGCCACCTGCTCATCATGCTGTTCCTGGACGACGGCGTGCAGCGCATCAACTTCGCCTTCGTCGCCGGCCGGTGGGCCTCACCGTTCTGGCAGTTCTGGGACCTGACCATGCTGTGGTTGGCCGGCCTCCACGGCGGCAACGGCCTGCGCACCGTCATCAACGACTACGCGCGCAAGGACCAGACCCGCTTCTGGTTGAAGATGCTGCTCTACGTCTCGATGATCGTCATCATCGCGGTCGGGACCTTCGTGCTGTTCACCTTCGACCCCAACATCGGTAACTGACGCCGGTCCCCCGGGTCCCCCGACGGCGACGCGGTAGGCGCCGTCCGACGCGAGAAGTGCGGGCGACCCCGGGTGGACGACCACCCGGGGTCGGCGCAGTGAAGACGGAGAGACGCTCATGCAGTTCCACAAGTACGACGTGGTGATCGTCGGCGCCGGTGGCGCCGGGATGCGAGCGGCGATCGAGTCCGGTCAGCAGGCGCGTACCGCGGTGCTCACCAAGCTCTATCCCACTCGGTCCCACACCGGCGCCGCCCAGGGCGGGATGTGCGCCGCGCTGGCCAACGTCGAAGAAGACAACTGGGAATGGCACACCTTCGACACCGTCAAGGGTGGTGACTACCTGGTCGACCAGGACGCCGCGGAGATCATGGCCAAGGAGGCCATCGACGCGGTCCTCGACCTGGAGAAGATGGGGCTGCCGTTCAACCGCACCCCCGAGGGCAAGATCGACCAGCGCCGGTTCGGCGGCCACACCCGCAACCACGGCGAGGCCGCGGTGCGCCGGGCCTGCTACGCGGCCGACCGCACCGGCCACATGATCCTCCAGACGCTCTACCAGAACTGCATCAAGCACGAGGTCGAGTTCTTCAACGAGTTCTACGTGCTGGACATCTGCCTCACCGAGACCGAGGACGGCCCGGTCTGCACCGGCGCGGTCGCGCTGGAACTGGCCACCGGCGAGATCCACGTGTTCCAGGCGAAGGCCGTCGTCTTCGCCACCGGTGGTTTCGGCAAGGTCTTCAAGACCACCTCGAACGCGCACACCCTGACGGGTGATGGCATGGCCATCGTCTTCCGCAAGGGCCTGCCGCTGGAGGACATGGAGTTCTACCAGTTCCACCCGACGGGGCTGGCAGGTCTGGGCATCCTCCTGACCGAGGGCGCCCGGGGCGAGGGCGGCATCCTCCGGAACGACTCCGGCGAACGCTTCATGGAGCGGTACGCGCCCACCATCAAGGACCTCGCGCCGAGGGACATGGTGGCCCGGGCGATGGCCACCGAGGTCCGCGAGGGCCGGGGCTGCGGGCCGCACAAGGACTACGTGCTGCTCGACCTCACCCACCTCGGGGCGGAGGTGCTGGACGCGAAGCTGCCGGACATCACCGAGTTCTCCCGTACCTACCTGGGCATCGACCCGGTCGACGAGCCGGTGCCGGTGTACCCGACCGCCCACTACGCGATGGGTGGCATCCCCACCAACATCAAGGGTGAGGTGCTGCGGGACGCCGAGAACATCGTCCCGGGCCTGTACGCCGCCGGGGAGTGCGCCTGCGTGTCGGTGCACGGCGCGAACCGGCTGGGCACCAACTCGCTGCTGGACATCAACGTCTTCGGCCGACGGGCCGGGATCGCCGCCGCCGAGTACGCGAAGGCGCACGACTTCGTCGACCTGCCCGAGTCACCGGAGGTCCCGGTGGTCGCGATGGTCGAGAAGCTGCACGGCTCCACGGGCGGTGAGCGGGTGGCGAACATCCGCACCGAGCTCCAGCAGACGATGGACGCCAACGCCTCGGTCTACCGCACCGAGGACACGTTGAAGCAGGCCCTGCACGACGTGCAGGCGCTCAAGGAGCGCTTCGACCGGGTGGCCATCCAGGACCACGGCAAGCGGTACAACACCGACCTGCTGGAGGCCGTGGAACTCGGCTTCCTGTTGGAGCTGGCCGAGGTGCTGGTGCTGGGCGCGATCAACCGGAAGGAGTCCCGGGGCGGACACGCCCGCGAGGACTACACCACCCGTGACGACGTCAACTTCCTGCGCCACACCATGGCCTACAAGCAGATCCCGGACGACGACACCACGAAGAAGACGGGCTTCGGTGGTCTCACCGCCGACATCCGGCTCGACTACAAGCCGGTTGTGATCACCCGCTACCAGCCGATGGAGCGCAAGTACTGATGTCCGCACCCACCACAGAGAAGCCGGGCACCGACGACTCGCGGAACGACCCGGCCGCGCCGCCCCCCGCTCCGGAGGGCTCGGTCGTCGTCACCGTGAAGATCCGCCGGTACAACCCGGAGGGCGACGCGGACGAGCCCTACTGGGAGTCCTTCGACGTACCGGCCCTGCCGACCGACCGCGTGCTGAACCTGCTGCACCACGTCAAGTGGTACCTGGACGGCACGCTGGCCTTCCGACGCTCCTGCGCCCACGGCATCTGCGGGTCCGACGCGATGCGGATCAACGGCATCAACCGGCTCGCCTGCAAGGTGCTGATCAAGGACCTGCTGGCCGGTGGCGGGAAGCACACCACCATCAGCATCGAGCCGATCAAGGGCCTTCCCGTGGAGAAGGACCTGATCGTCGACATGGAGCCCTTCTTCGAGGCCTACCGGGCGGTCAAGCCCTACCTGATCACCACCGGCAACGAGCCCACCCGGGAGCGCCACCAGTCCGCGGCGGACCGCGCCCGGTTCGACGACACCACCAAGTGCATCCTCTGCGCCGCGTGCACGACGTCCTGCCCGGTGTTCTGGACCGAGGGTTCCTACTTCGGCCCGGCGGCGATCGTCAACGCGCACCGGTTCATCTTCGACAGCCGGGACGAGGGCGCCGAGGAGCGGCTGGACATCCTCAACGACAACGAGGGCGTGTGGCGGTGCCGCACGACGTTCAACTGCACGGACGCCTGCCCGCGAGGCATCCAGGTCACGCAGGCGATCCAGGAGGTCAAGCGGGCCCTGCTGTTCCGCAGGGTCTGACCCTCCTGCCCTCGGGGAGAGCCGGCGGCCGCGAGCGGCC
>NZ_AGVX02000140.1 GCF_000239155.1 Actinoalloteichus spitiensis RMV-1378 | reverse complement strand
AGGACACCGCCGGCGAGACGAGCCGGACCTCGGAGGCCTTCAGCCCCCGGTCGCCGTCCTCCACCACGAAGGACACCTTGGCCCCCGGCTGGAACAGGTGCTTGGCATCGCGCAGGTCGTTCGCGTGCATGAAGACGTCCTCGCTGCCCTCGTCGGGCGCGATGAAGCCGTATCCGCGTGTCTCGTCGAACCGTAGGATCTTGCCGGTTGTCACCACAGCTACCCCAAACCTCAACACAGTCCAGCGTCGTCCGCGCTGGCGGTCCCGGCAGGCTACAACAGCGCCCGCGCCGGTGACAGACCCGAGAACGAGCCGGTTCGCGCCACCCGGCGGTGGCCGGGAGGCCGAACGCGGACCCGGCCGGTGACGGGCCGCCGGAGCCCGGCCCCGACACGGAACGGTCGTGCCGAGTGGATACCGTGGCGATCACGCGCGGAGGGCGGCGCGCGCACCGCCACGCCGCGCCCAGTGCCGGGCGGGACGGAGGTGAGCACTCGTGGACGGGTCCCCACGCGGCGCCGTGCTGGACGCGACCCTGGAGCGGATCACCTTCGCCAACGAGGAGACCGGCTACACCGTGGCCAGGGTCGACACCGGACGCGGCGGCGAGCTGGTCACCGTGGTCGGCGCGCTGCTCGGCGCGCAACCGGGTGAGGCGCTGCGGATGCGGGGGAGGTGGGGTTCGCATCCCCAGTACGGGCGGCAGTTCCACGTCGAGGACTACTCCACGGTGCTCCCCGCCACGGTGCAGGGCATCCGCCGCTACCTGGGGTCCGGGCTGATCAAGGGCATCGGGCCGCGACTGGCCGACCGCATCGTCGAACACTTCGGCACCGCCGCGCTCGACGTGATCGAGCAGACCCCGGACCGGCTCATCGAGGTCCCCAAACTGGGCCCGAAGCGCACCAAGCTGATCGCGGCAGCCTGGGAGGAGCAGAAGGCCATCAAGGAAGTGATGGTCTTCCTCCAGGGGGTCGGGGTGTCCACCTCGCTCGCGGTCAAGATCTACAAGCAGTACACCGACGACGCCATCCGGGTCGTGCGGGAGGAACCGTACCGGCTGGCCAGCGACGTCTGGGGGATCGGTTTCAAGACAGCCGACACCATCGCCAAGGCCGTCGGCATCCCGCACGACTCCCCGCAGCGGGTCAAGGCGGGGTTGCAGTTCACCCTCTCCGAGGCCACCGGCGGCGGCGACTGCTACCTGCCCGAACTCGAGCTGATCGCCCAGGCCATCAAGATCCTGGCCGTCGACGCGGGACTGGTCGCCGAGTGCCTCGGGGAACTCGTCGCGGAGGAGGGTGTGGTCCGGGAGGAGGTCCCCGGCGACGACGCCGAGAACCCCACGGCCGCCGTCTACCTGGTGCCGTTCCACCGCGCCGAGATCTCCCTGGCCAGCCGGCTGCGCCGACTGCTGGCCACCAGCGCCGACCGCCTGCCCGCCTTCGCCGACGTCGACTGGTCGCGGGCCCTGGACTGGCTGCGCCGCGCGACGGGGGCCGAGCTCGCCGAGGCCCAGGAACGCGCCGTCCGGCTCGCCCTCACCGAACGGGTGGCCGTCCTGACCGGGGGGCCTGGATGCGGCAAGAGCTTCACGGTGCGCTCCATCGTCACCCTCGCCAGGGCGAAACGCGCCAAGGTGGTGCTCGCCGCGCCGACCGGCCGGGCGGCGAAACGCCTCACCGAACTGACCGGTCACGAGGCCGCCACCGTGCACCGGCTGCTGGAGCTCAAACCAGGCGGTGACGCCGCCTACGACGCCGACCGCCCCCTCGACGCCGACCTCGTGGTGGTCGACGAGGCCTCCATGCTGGACCTGCTGTTGGCCAACAAACTCGTCAAGGCGATCGCCCCGGGCACGCACCTGCTGCTCGTCGGCGACGTCGACCAGCTGCCGTCCGTGGGGGCGGGGGAGGTGCTGCGGGACCTGCTCGCCCCGGACACCCCCATCCCGCACGTGCGGCTCGACCAGATCTTCCGGCAGGCCGCCGAGTCGGGCGTGGTCACCAACGCCCACCGCATCAACTCGGGCGAGCACCCCCTGCTGAAGGGTATGAACGACTTCTTCCTCTTCCCCGTTGACGAGGCCGAGGCCGCCGCCGAACTGACCGTGGACGTGGTCGCCCGCCGCATCCCCCGCAAGTTCGGGCTCGACCCGCGCCGCGACGTCCAGGTGCTCGCCCCCATGCACCGGGGGCCGGCCGGTGCCGGTGCGTTGAACCTGCTCCTCCAGGAGGCGTTGACACCACCCCGGGACGGACTACCCGAACGCCGTTTCGGCGGGCGGATCTTCCGGTTGGGGGACAAGGTCACCCAGATCCGGAACAACTACGACAAGGGTGCGAACGGCGTGTTCAACGGGACCCAGGGCGTGGTGACCGGGCTCGACCAGGACGAGCAGACGTTGACGGTGCGCACCGACGAGGACGAGGACATCGAGTACGAGTTCTCCGAACTGGACGAGCTGGTGCACGCCTACGCCGTCACCATCCACCGGTCCCAGGGCAGCGAGTACCCGTGCGTCGTCATCCCCGTCACCACCAGCGCGTGGATGATGTTGCAGCGCAACCTGCTCTACACGGCGGTGACCCGGGCGAAGAAGCTGGTGGTCCTGGTCGGGTCGCGGCGGGCCCTCGGCCAGGCGGTGCGCACCGTGGGCTCGGGTCGCCGGCACACCGCACTCGACTGGCGGCTGCGCCGTCCCGCGACCGGCTCCTGACCCGCCGCCCCACACCGGGGGTAGCGGGTGTGGCGCGTGCGGCGGCCGCACAACGACCCGTTCAGTCCTGTCCCGGGCCGCGCCCCGCTGGCTAGCATCGATCGGAGGTGGACATCACACCTCTGATCGGGCCGTCGGCCCCACGTCGGCACCCCGACCGGGGGGACGGAAGGGGACCCCGCGTGCACAGCCAGGAACCGACGACCTCGCCCTCCGCGCTCGAGGCCCTGTCCCGGCTGCCCGACGACGAGGCCTACGGGGAACTGACCGGCCTGGCCCGCGCCGCCCTCCAACGGGCCCGGGCGTTGGGGCTCACCGTCGTCGACGAACTCCCCGAGGGCGGCGGGTGGACCGTGCGCCTGCCCGACGAGAGCTACGACGCGACCAGGGTGGTGGAGCTGGCCGCCGGCCTGGACACCGGGCTGCTCTACGTCAGCATGTGGGCCTTCGACCCCGACGACGTCGAGGAGTTCGGTCCGGCCAGTCCACCGGCCGACGACGGGGTCGCGACCGTGCAACGGGTGATGCGCCGGTTCGACGGCGTGCTGTACCAGTTCGACATCGCCTTCGTCCACCGGGGCGTCCTGCACCGGTGGACCTACCAGGAACCCTTCTACGCGCTGTTCCGGCAGGCACTGGCCGCGGTGTCGCCCGCCGCGCCCGTAGCAGGGCACGAGGCCGCCACCGGGGACGCGGTGAACGCCGAGGAGGTCCGCAGGCTCGCCGCCGTGCTGCTGGCGCTGCCCGCCTTCCGGGCAGCGGGAACCGACGTGCGACGGGCGAGGGTGGCCCGTCGCGAGCCCGAGCTGCGCGGGATGCTGAGCCAGCCGGGGCTCCCCAGCCGCACCGCTCGGGAGGCCATCCAGCAGGCCACCGACACGGCGCTCCAGGCCGCGGAGGACCATCACGAGCGGCTCGCCCGGTCGTTGCCCGCGCTGGCCGCGGAACTCGCCGACGACCCCCGCTTCCGGGAGGCGGGGAACGCCACCCTGCGGCGCAAGGTCGCCGACGACTTCCTGGTCGAACGGGCGGACGGCTACCGCTGCCCGGTGTGGCTGCGGGAGAAGCTGCTGAGCACCGCGCCCCTCACCGGCGGAGGCCGCCGCCCGTCCTGACGTGCCCGCCGCGCTCAGCGCTGGCTGTCCACCCACTCCCGCACCACGCGGTCCAGGACCTCCAGCGGCAGCGGACCGTCGGACAACACCGTGTCGTGGAAGGCGCGGATGTCGAACCGGTCGCCCAGCGCCTCCTCGGCGGCGGCGCGGATGCGCTGGATCTCCAGGCGCCCGACCATGTACGACAGCGCCTGGCCGGGGGCGGTGATGTAACGGTCCACCTCGGACTCGATCTCCGAGGCCGACATCGCCGTGTTGGTCCGCAGGTAGTCGATGGCCTGCTGGCGGCTCCACCCCTTGGCGTGCAGACCGGTGTCGACCACCAGGCGACCGGCCCGCATGGCGTCCTGGGTGAGCATGCCCAGCCGGTCCAGGTCACCGGAGTACAGGCCCATCTCCTCGGCCAACCGTTCGGTGTAGAGACCCCAGCCCTCCAGGTAGGCGTTGAACGGGGCGAGGCGGCGGAGCAGCGGCAGGTCGGTCAGTTCGAGGGCGAGCGCGATCTGGAAGTGGTGTCCCGGCACCGCCTCGTGGAAGGCGACGGCCTCCGACGTGGTCCTGGCCCGCTCCTCCGCCCGGTGGGTGTTCACGAAGTAGGTCCCGGGGCGGCTGCCGTCCAGCGCCGGGGACATGTAGTAGGCGATCGGGGCACCGGGGGCCTCCGACTCCGGCACGGCCTCCACCGCGCAGCTCTCGGCCGGCATCCGGTTGAACCAGGCTGGCGCGACCTTCTCGGCCCGGGCGATCGCGGCGCGAGCCTCGGTGACCATCTCCTCGCCGCTCGACCACAGCAGGGCCGGGTCCGTGCGCAGCCGCTCGAAGATCTCGGCCACGTCGCCGGTGCCGAACACGCGGGAACCGATCTCCGTGTACTCCCGCTTCAGGTCCTCGATGAGCCGGAGGCCGGTTTCGTGCAGTTCCTCGGGCGTCCGGCTCGTCGTGGTGTGCGCCCGGACGAGACCGGCGTAGATGGCGTCGCCGCCCGGCAGCCAGCACAGGCCGGGGTGGTCCATGTCCCTGCCCGAGGGGACGATCTCGGTGGCGAGCACGTCGCGGTAGCGGTGGAACGCCGGCCGCACGGTTTCGGTGACCAGCCGGTCCCGCTCGGCGCGGAACCCGGCCAGGTCGACGTCGGCGTCGGCGGGCGGTTCCGGCTGGCGCAGGGGGTCGTCGTCCGGGTCGGCGAGGTACCGGTCCAGGAAGTCCACGGTGGCTTCGACGAGGTGGCGCACCGGCAGCAGGCCCGCGCCGACCCCGGCCCGATGCCGTTCGGTGATCGCCTCGAGCACGGCGGGCAGTCCGGCGAGTCGTGCGAGGTACCCCTCGGCGTGCGCGGGCTCGGTGATGCCGATCCTCGGGATCATGACGAGGAGCTCGGCGGCGGGGGAGAAGAAGGAGCCGGCGATCGTGTACTCCACGGCGCGGGCGTCGAGGTGGTCCAGCAGCCCGCTGGCCTGGTAGATCACCACGTCCCGGTTCAACCGGTCACCGTGGTCCAGGGACCCGGGATCGAGCGCCCGAGCCCGGTCGAGGATGGCCTGGAGACGACCGCGCTGGTCCTCGTCGCCGGCGACGCCGTAGTCGGGAAGCCGATCGTCCCGGTCCCGTAACCCGACCAGGGTGGCGTCGATGGGACGCGCGTCGAACATGACGGCGATCAGGTCTTCCGCAAGCTGGGCTGGGGTGGTCATGCCTCTCCTCGTTCCCGGGAGCCGAAATGGGGAGACACTACCCAAGCGGCGGCGGAACGGTCGGTTCGTGGACCAGACGGCCCACATCGTTGTCGTGCTGTGGCCGGAGCGCGCTCCTCGGACCGCTCCCCGCCACGGGGGAAGGGCTGCCGTGCGGGTGGGGCCCGCTCACCCGGTTCGGCCGTACGGCCGTCCGAGACGTGTTGATCGATCAAGTCGGTTCGTATGCTTGGTGGATGGACGGCGTGCGATGGCTTGACGACGAAGAGCAGGAGACCTGGCGGGCGTACCTGTGGGCGAGCCAGCTGCTACGGGAGTCCCTGGACCGCCAGATGCACCGGGACTCGGGCCTACCGCACACCTACTACCTGATCCTGGCGATGCTGTCCGAGGCGTCCGAGTGGTCCCTGACCATGTCCGAGCTCGCCCAGGTCGTCAGGGCCTCGCCCAGCCGGCTCTCCCACGCGGTGACGAAGCTGGAGGCGGAGGGCTGGGTCCGCCGCCAGAAGCACCCCCGCGACGCGCGCACGACCATCGCCACGCTCACCCAGGAGGGGTTCGACGTCCTCGTCGCCGCCGCTCCCGGTCACGTCGAGGCCGTGCGGCAGGGACTGTTCGACCAGCTCAGCCCGGACCAGGTCCGCCAGTTGCGTGAGATCTCCCAGGCGATGCTCGCGCACCTGGACCCGCCGGCCCGCTACCACCGGCGCCGCGAGGTCGGCCAGGACGCCGCCCCGCCGGCCGGTCCCGCCGCACCGCCCACCGGTGGCACCGGTGGCACCGGTGGCACCGGCGGCGCTGCCTGACGCGGAACGCGAACCCACCCGTGTGACGTGCCGGCGGGAGGCCGCCGGCCGCACCTCCGCCCTGCGACGCTGGGGCGGTGCGAGTGCTGGTGACAGGGGCGAGCGGGTTCCTCGGCCACGCCGTGGTGGCCGAGTTGGCCGACCGGGGGCACGAGGTGGTGGCCCTGGTCCGGCCGGGGCGACCCGTGCCGCCCGGTGCCGAGGACGCGGTGGTGGGTGACGTGCGGGACATCGACTCGCTCCGGTCTCCCGTCTCGGCGGTGGAGGCCGTCTGCCACCTCGCCGCGCTGGTCCGGGTGCGCGAGTCGCTGGCGGACCCGCTGCGGTACTGGCGGACGAACACCGGGGGAACGCTCGCGCTGCTCACCGCGCTGGCCGAGGCGGCGGCCGCTGGCCGCCCCCGCCGCCTGGTCCTGGCCTCCACCTGCGCGGTGTACGGGGTTCCGGAGCGCCAGCCGATCGACGAGGCCGCCCCGGAGGCGCCGGTCAACGCCTACGGCGGGAGCAAACTCGCCGGCGACCGGGCGGCCGCCGACCTGGCGGCGACGGGGTTGGTCGGCGCGATCAGCCTGCGGTCCTTCAACCTCGCGGGCGCGGCGCGCGGTCGGCCCGACCCCGACCCGTCCCGACTCGTCCCCGCGGTGCTCGCGGCCAGGGCGGGCGGGACGTCGGCCCTGACCCTCAACGGAGACGGGTCATCCGTGCGCGACTTCGTGCACGTGGAGGACATGGCCGATGCCTTCGCCCTGGCCGTGGCGGCCTGCGCGCCGGGCCGGTGGCGGGCCTACACCGTCGGCAGCGGCCGGCGCAGCAGCGTCCGCGACGTGGTGGACACCGCCTCCCGGGTGACGCGCGGGGCCGTTCCCCTCACCTACCGCAGCGCCGAACCCGAACCGCCCGAACTGCTAGCCGACCACTCGCGGATCACCGAGGAACTGGGCTGGGAACCGGGGCGGTCGGACCTCCCGCGGATCCTGCGCGACGCCTGGGCGGCGCACCAGGGCCGGTACGCGGGGGAGGGGTGAGACGCGGGCCCCGCCGCCTCCCGCCAGCTGTCCTCGCGGACGCCGGTGGCGACCGCCGCCAGCGGAGACGGGGTGGTGCCGGAACGCCGAGCGGGGCGGTGGCCTCCGAGGAGACCACCGCCCCGCTGGTCAGCGCGACGTGCTCGCACGATCAGAGGGAGACGTGCTCCTCGATCCACGGGGTCCAGTAGGCGACGTCGGTGCTGATGCCAGGTCCGATGGCGCAGAGGGGCTCGCTGGACTGGTAGCCCGTCCGCACGATGATGCCGGCCAGTTCCCAGCCGCCGTCGGTGGCCTTCAGGGTGCCGGTGCCGGAGTCGCCGTAGCAGAAGCCCGTGCCCTCGGCCGGCTGGTCGCAGATCTCGGTCTCCGGGTTGAAACCGTACTCGCAGCCCTCGGCGATCACGGTGGTGTCCAGCAGCTGGAGGATCTCGGCGGACCCGCACTCACCGCCGACCGGGCACTCCTGGCCCCACCCGGTGTGCCGGATGGTGTCGCCGGGCAGCGGCTTGCTGGTGGACAGCGTCGCCGGCGTCACCGAGACCGGCTCGGCGAGGCGGATCAGCGCGATGTCCGCGTCGACCCGCGTGACCTCCGAGTCGTCGTAGTCCGGGTGGATGATGATCTCGGCGGAGGAGACCACCTCGCCGCCCTGGGTGCGGTCGACGCTGCCGACCCGGACGTCGATGTCCGCCGGCTCGTAGTGGACCATGCAGTGCGCCGCGGTGAGGACCCACTCGGGGGCGATCACGGTGCCGCCGCAGGCGTGGCGCCCCTCGTTGATCAGCGCCGCCGCGAACTCGTAGCCCTCGGTGGCGTCCTCGCCGCCGACGATCATCGGCTGGACGACCCCGGTGTCGGGGGTGTTCGCGTCGGGTGACGCGACGGCGGTGGCCGACGCCAGTCCGAGCGTGGCGATGGCCGCGCTGGCGACCGCGGTGGCGGCAAGACGAAAGCGCATGACACTCCGTTTGTCTCGATGGTTCGGCAGGGCCGTGTCCGCCGGGTGGGCGAACGTCACGGGACAATGGTCTAGTTCGGTTTCGTGTGCGCCGTCAAGAAACTGTCGTGTCGATCATAGGAAAACCCCTGGCCAATGTTCGGTGGATTGCGGAGACGATTCTCGCGGTTTTTCCGGGGATTCTCCGTAGATTGTGGGTGGCGGTGTTCCCCGTGATCAGCACAAGATCGGAACGCGCGGTCCCCGGGTCAGCAGGACGGTGTAGTTCTCCTGGTCCAGGGCCGTTTCCGGTCAGGAACCCACGGCGGTCGGCGGTGGCGAACCCCTGTCCGGGACCCGGTACCCGACCCGGTCCGCGTGCTGGCCGAGGAATGCCCGAAACGTTCCCGGGGTCGGTGGGAGCTGGTGGTCGGAGTTCGACACGCCCGGAAGCGTGGAGTGGACGCCCGCTGCCGTTCGGAATTCGGGACATCACGTCCGGCGCGGGCCCGGAGAACACGTGGGCCGTACCGCCCGGGAAATTATCTCGCCACGATCCCTCCTCCTCCCGACCCCCCGGTCGACCGGTGAGGACGAGGCGACCGGGTGGCTCCTCCCCGGAGGGGCAGCGACGCCCCTCGCCCACCTCACCCCCACGCGCACCGCCGAGTGGCGGCCGGGGAGCGACGCGCCGACGATGGAGCCGCGTCGGGCGTCGCCTGACGACGAATCCCGGGCCTGAGGAGAAGCACGGTCGTGAGCTGCACATCGACTCCCACCGTCGCGGTCCTGGGCATCGGGACCATGGGGCTGCCGATGGCCAGGAACCTGCTGTCCCACGGCCTCGGTGTCCGGGCGTGGAACCGGACCAGGGCACGGGCCAAACCGTTGCGGGCGGCGGGCGCCGACATCCTGGACACCCCGGCCGAGGCCGCCGACGGCGCCGACGTCGTCCTCACCATGCTGGCCAACGGCGACGCCGTCGACGCCGTCGTCTCCGGCTCCGGTGGCGTGCTCGCGGCGCCGAACCGCCCCAGCCTGTGGATCCAGACCAGCACGGTCGGGGTGGCCGACGAGCGGAGGTTGCGTGCCGCCGCCGACGCCGCGGGCCTGCCCTACGTGGACGCACCCGTCCTCGGCACCCGCGAACCCGCCGAGCAGGGGCGCCTCGTGGTGCTGGCCTCCGGCTCGGAGGAGACCAGGGTTCCCGCCGCGCGGGTTCTCGACGCCATCGGTTCCCGCACGCTCTGGGTGGGGGCGGCCGGTGCGGGCTCGCGGCTGAAGCTCGTGGCGAACGCCTGGGTGCTCACGCTGACCGCCGGTGTCGGTCAGTCACTGGCCCTGGCCCGTCACCTCGGCCTGGACCCGGCGTTGTTCCTCGCCGCGATCTCCGGGGGTGCGATGGACGTCCCCTACGCCCACACCAAGGGGGGAGCCATGCTGCGCTCCGACTACACCCCCTCGTTCCCGCTCCGGCTCGCGGCCAAGGACGCCCGGCTGGTGCTCGCCGCGTCCACCGGCCCCGGTGCCCCCGACCCCGCACTGGTGCGGGCGGTGCTCGACCAGCTGACCCGAGCCGAGGACCTCGGGTTCGGGACGGACGACCTGGCCGCCGTGTACGAGGGGATCCGGCGCGGCGAGGAGCACGAGGACTGACGGACCGGCGGCGGGGGCCGCACGGTCAGCCGGCCGTCGACCCCGCCTGCCCGTCAAGGCTCGCCAGCCGCTCGGCCACGGTCGCCGCCTCCGGTACATCCAGTGGCTGGTAGCAGGCGAGCGCCTGGCGCCACGACTCCGCCGCGGCCGCCGTGTCCCCCAGGGCGTGGTGGGCGTCGCCCACCCGTTCCAGGGCCTGGCCCCGCTGGTAGCCGTTGCCCACCGACTCCGCCACCTCGGCGGCCTTGTGGTACTCGGCCAGTGCCGCCCGGAGGTCGGACCGGGCGAGGGTGTCCCCGAGTTCCAGCAACACCTCGTGGACCAGGCCGGGGTCGCCCACCTTCTCGGCCAGCTCGAGCGCGCGGCGTTGCTCCCGCTCGGCGGCGGCGAGCTCCCCGGCCCGGCGCATCCCGGTGGCCAGGTGCGCGGTCACCAGCGCCTCACTGGACTGGTCGCCCACCTGCCGGAACAGGGCGAGGGCGGCACGGTCGTGCTCCTCGGACTCGGTGTCCCGGCCCAGCTTGCGCAGCAGGATCGCCAGGTTCCCCAGGGTCCTGGCCTCCCCGGGCCGGTCGTCCAACTCGCGGAAGACGGCCAACGCGTGGCGGTGCCTCGCCAGCGCGCTGTCGAGGTCCCCGAGCAGTTCCTCGACGATGGACAGGTTCCCCAACGCCCTGGCTTCCCCCGGCCGGTCGTGCAGCCGCCGGAACAGGTCCAGCGCCGCCTCGTGCTGTTCCCTGGCCTCGGACAGGCGTCCCAGCCGGCGCAGCACGAGACCGAGGTTGCCCAGCGACCGGGCGGTGCCCGACTGGTCGCCGAGCTCGCGTCGGACGGCCAGCGCCCGCTGGTAGTGGTCCAGCGCGGCGGGCAGCTGGCCGAGCCGCCAGTGGGCGGTGCCCAGGTTGTGCAGCACCGTCGCCTCCTCCCACCGGTCGCCGTGCCGGCGGGCCGCGTCCAACGCCTGCTCGTGGGTGGCGACCCAGTGGTCGAGGTAGCCGCGCAGGTGGAAGAAGCGCCAGAGGACGTCGGCCAGTTTCCAGGAGTGCGCGGCCAGCTCCGACCGCGCCGCCCGCCCCACCGCGGCGACGAGGTTGGCCAGCTCGGTCTCCAACCAGTCGGCGGCCTCACCGGGACCGGTGAGGGTGGGGCCGTGCCGTGGGGGGTGGGCCACGGTCAGGGGTTCGGTCGTCCGGTTGGTGTCCATCCGGTCGACGGCTGCCCGCGCGGTCACCAGCCAGTAGTCCAACAGCCGGTGCAGGGCGGTGCGCCGCTCGGTCTGGTCGTCGACCGCCTCCGCGAGCGTGGCGGCGTGTGCCCTGATCAGGTCGTGGAAGCGGTAGCGGTCGGGCAGGTGCTGTTCGAGGAGGTGGCAGTCGACCAGATCCTCCAGCGACCGTTCCACCGCCCACGGTTCCGAGCCGGCGACCGCCGCCGCCGCGCCCACGTCCACGTCCGGCCCCGGCAGCAGGCCCAGCGAGCGGAACACCTTCCGCTGCGCGGGCCTGAGCTGCCGGTAGGAGACCTGGAACGCGGCGGCGACGCTGCGACGCTCCTCCGCCAGCTCCCCGAGCCGGCGTTGTTCGTCGCGGAGTTTCCTGGCGAGGTGGCGCGGCGACCAGGCTGGTCGGGCGCGCAACCTGGCCGCGGCGATGCGAACGGCGAGCGGCAGCCTCCCGAGGAGGTCGACCAGCTCGTCGACCTCCTCGGGAGGGGCGGTCCCGACGCGTTCGGGGCCGGCCACCCGGCGGAACAGCACGGCCGCCTCGCCGCTGTCCAGGACACCGAGTGAGAAGGCACGTCCGCCCGGGAGGGCGGACAGGCGCCGGCGGGTGGTGACCAGCACCAGGCTGCCCGGACCGGCCGGTAGCAGCGGCGTCACCTGCTCCTCAAACCCCGCGTTGTCCAGCAGGACGAGGAGTCGTCGTCGTGCGGCGACCGTCCGGAACAGCGCGGCGCGCTCCGCCGGGGTGGGCGGGACCTCGTCCCCCGGCACACCCAGGTCACGCAATACCCGGTCGAGGGCCCGCGCCGGGTCCAGGGGGAGGGTGCCCTCGGTGAAGCCGTGGAGGTCGAGGAAGAGCTGGCCGTCGGGGTAGGCGTGCGCCAGCCGGTGCCCGAGCCGCACGGCCAGCGCCGTCTTGCCCACTCCCGCCATGCCGTCGAGGACGACCACCGTGACCTGGGACTCGGCCTCGCTGGAGCGGGCCAGTCGGAGGATCTGGTCCAGCACCTCCTCCCGGCCGGTGAAGTCGGCGGTGTCCACCGGCAGCTGCGCGGGCACGGGGTGGTCCGGCGCGGCATGGTCGCCCACCACCCGCTCCCGGCCGTCGAAGCTCTCCGCCGCTGCCCCGGGACGCCCGGTCCTGATCTCCTCGCGCAGGAGGCGCAGTTCCGGCAGCGGTTCGGTGTCCACCTCCCGCCGGAGCACCCGTTCGGCGTCCTCGAAGACGGCCAGGGCCTCGTCGCGCCGCCCCGACAGGTGCAGGGCGCGCATCAGGGGCACCCGCAGTTCCTGGCGCAGCGGGTACTCGGTGACCAGGCGCGAGAGTTCGGCCACCGCCTCGGGATACTCGCGGAGGGCGATGCGGATCTCGTTGCGGCGCCGCAACGCCGCCAGCCGCTCCTCGACGAGGGCGCCCACCGTCCGGCCCACCAGGGGAGCGGCGCCCAGACCGCCCAGCGGGTCGCCCTCCCACAGGGCGAGGGCCTCACCGAGCTGGGACAGGGCGGTCTCGGGGCCCACCTGGCCGGCCGCCAGGACCAGCCGTCGGAAGCGGTGCAGGTCCACCGCCTCCGGAGCGGCCTCCAACTGGTAGCCGTCCGCGTCCCCGGAGATGCGCACCTCGCGCAGCGTGCGCCGCAGCGTCGAGACGTAGACGGTGACCGCATGGGCGGCCGCCCCCGGCGGCGTCGAGGGCCACACCGCCTCGACCAGGTGGCGGGCGGGGACGGGCTCGCCGAGCCGGATCAACAGCGCCGCGAGGACGGTGCGCTGCCGAGGCGGACCAAGATCGACCGGGGTGCCGTCGCGAACGGCCGAGACGCGTCCCAGCAGGCGGAACGACAGCTCCCCCACCTCCGAAGACACCCACCCTTCCGTTCTCGCTCCGCGTCCGCTCCTCGGGACCAGCCCACGGCGGGGCGTCCGGATCACCAGTTGTACGGTAGCCCTTCCCCCGCCGGCGACTCGCGGCGCGCGGACCGTCCGGCCGCGCAACCAAGGGGCCTGGGACGGCGGGTCCAGCGGTCCACCAACCATTACCTGCTGTGCCTCCGGCGATACTTTAGGTAGCATCACCAGCGGTGGGTCCTCCGCCGCAGCGAGTAGCGATTGCCAGGGAGTTCGCCGGACATCTCGCCAGGAAAACGGGCGGGTCCCCGTCGGTCCGTTCCCGCCGTGCCAGCGAGCGCACCGAGGCCGGCGTTCTCGGGCCCCGTACCCCGTCGGTCCCGTGGCGAGCGGACGATGAAGAGACGGGCACGGTGGTTGCGATGAACGAACGCGCTTGTTTCGAGCGTTCCGTGGCTCGCGCGTTGGCCAGGGCGGAGCATCCCGCCCGGTAGGCGTCCACGCCCGCCCTGGACCAGCCTCCCGGCCCACGCCCGCCGTCACCAGCCCCGCCGTCGCCCGGCACCCCCGTGGCGATCGACCGGAGCGGGTTCGGACTCCCCACCGTCCCCCGGTCCGGCCCCCCGATCGCGTCCGCCGGACGCGCCTCACCCCGCCCGGGCCGCCCGGCCCCGCGCGGGCCGAATCCGTCGCCGTCGGCGGCGACCTCTCCCCTCGGAGGTACAGATGGAGAAGACGGAGACCGACTTAGCCGGTGTCCCCCCGTTCTCCGGGCCGCAGGAGCACCCCGAGCCCAGCTCGATCCACACCCTCCCCCCGGGCAGGGCGAGTATGGGAGGTGTGTTGACGGTCGGGGTCGAGGAGGAGTTCCTCCTGCTCGACGGCGAGACGGGCCGGCCGGTGGCCGCCGCCCCCTCCGTGCTGG
>NZ_AGVX02000141.1 GCF_000239155.1 Actinoalloteichus spitiensis RMV-1378 | reverse complement strand
GGGGGCGCACCGGGGGTGGGGTTGGGGCCGCGCACGGTCAGCCGAGGCGGTCCGCTGCCTGGTCCGGTCAGGCGGCGGTCGGTGGTGGACACGGGCCTGGGGCGACCGTTCGGAGGAGCCATTGACCGGCCGGGGCCGCGACGGCGGCTCGGCTGTCGGGACGCCGTGTCGTCGGATCGTCGTGGACGGTGAACCTGGTTCGGAGTGACGGGCGGGCCCCGGACCGTCCCCCGGCCGCGCGCCGCCTCGGCGGGACCGAGGAATCCCCCGACCGAAGCTTGATCGTTCGAAAATTCTCGCACTATTATGGTGCGAGAATTTTCGAACGATTGGAGTGTGGTCGTGAGCCCGTCCCGGACCTACGAACATCCGGACCGCCAGGACATCGCGCTGCCACGCGTGCTCTTCGCGCTCAGCGAGCCGCTGCGACTGGCGATGGTGCGCAAACTCGCCGCCGAGGGCGAGGTGGACAGCGTGGAACTGGGGCCGGACCTGCCGCGCTCGACCCTGACCCACCACACCAGCCTGCTGCGGGAGTCCGGAGTGGTCCACGTCCGCGCCGAAGGGCGCAAGTGCATGATCCGGCTGCGGGAACGGGATCTCGAGGAGCGCTTCCCCGGGCTGGTCGGCATCGTCCTCGCCGGGTACGACCCCCACCACGTCCCCGGCGACCACGAGGACGAGGACGGGACCAGGTGATCGGCACGGTGTGGCCGCTGGTCGTCGCGGCCGTGTCGCTCGGGATCGACGCCTACGTCCTGGCCGGGGTGCTGCCCCAGATCGCCGACTCGCTCACCGCCACCGTCGGCGCCATCGGTCTGGGGGTCACCGCCTTCACCGGTGCCTACGCCGTGGCCGGCCCCCTGTTGTCCGGCAGGTTCGTCGCGGGTTCCACCCGGCGGGGACTGCTCGTCGCGCTCGGCGTCTTCAACGCCGGCAACCTGATCACCGCGGTCGCCCCCAACCTCGAGGTGTTCCTCGCATCGCGGGTCCTCTCCGGCGTCGGAGCCGGCGTGCTCACCGCCCTGGCCACCAGTGCCGCCGCGGCACTGGTGGCGACCGAACGGCGGGGGAGGGCGATGGCCCTGGTCACCTTCGGCCTCTCGGCCGGAACGGTCGCTGGCGTGCCCACCGGGATGCTCATCGGCCACCACGTCGGGTGGCGCTGGACGATGGGCCTCGTCGTCGCCGTCGGACTGGTCAGCATGCTCGCCGTGTTGCTGCGCTCCCAGGCCATGCCCCCGTTGGACGCGGGCGGTGCCCGCGTCGCCGTGATCCTCACCCCCCAGGTGGCCATCGGTGTGGCACTCGCCTTCGTGTTCGGCCTGGCCAGTCTCGGCCTGTACACCTACCTGCTCCCGATGGCGGCCGAACGAGGGGTGGGGTCCTGGGGGTTCACCTTCGTCTGGGCCTGGGGTGTGGGCGGCGTGGCCGGGTCGATGGTGGCGGGCCCGCTCATCGACGGTCTCGGCTCGCGCCGACTGCTGCCCGGCGTCGCCGTCCTGCTGGTGGCGTCGTTCGCCGCGCTGGCCCTCCTCGACGGTCCCGCCGCCTGGCTGGTGGCGATCGCCCTCTGGGGCGCCTGCGGTTGGGGTGGAGTACCCGTGCTCCAGGACGTCCTGACCCGGTCCCGCCAGGAGCGCACCACCTCCGTCGTCGCCTTCCAGATGGCCGCCATGTACCTCGGCGCGTCGGCCGGGTCCGCGCTCGGCAGCGCGCTCCTCGGCGCCGGCACCAGCGCCGGCGACCTCCCGCTGGCGGCCACCGCGACCGGTGTCCTCGCGGTGCCGCTGGCGTTCCTCGTCCTCGGGTCGCGGCGGACGAGAGCCGGGGGCGCGACCCCCTCCGAGCCGGAGTCGAGGGCCCAGGCGGGAACGGGAAGGACGTGAGACCTCCACCGGTCCGGTGAGCCCCGCCGGCGGACCTCCGGGCCCGCCGGTGCCGGCGGTGGAGTTCCAGCCAGCCTCGTTCTCCCTCCCCGTGGCGGCGTCGCCCGGCGAGCACCCCTCCGGGCCGGCAGCCTCCGACCCGCCCCTCCCGGTGTCGACGGTCCGCGACCGCACCGCGCACCGGGGACCTCCCCCCGGCCCGGCTACCGGTAGTAGACGGCCAGGGGGTGGGGGCCGTCACGGCGGACCTCGACGGGGGTCTCGAACACCTCCTCCAGCGTGGACCGCGTCATCAGCTCCGACGGCGGTCCCGCCTGGGCCACCCTGCCCCGGGTGAGGGCGATGATGTGGTCGGCGTAGGCCGAGGCGAAGTTGATGTCGTGGATGACGATGACGATCGTCTTCCCGAGCTCGTCCGCCGCCTTCCTGAGCTGTTTCATCATCGCCACGGCGTGCCGCATGTCCAGGTTGTTCAGCGGCTCGTCCAACAGGATGTAGTCGGTGTCCTGGGCGAGGACCATCGCCACGTAGGCGCGCTGCCGCTGCCCACCCGACAACTGGTCGAGGTACCGGTGTTCCAGCTCGCCCAGGTCCAGGAACTCGATGGCCTGGTCGACGTGCCGGTGGTCCTCGCGGGTGAGGCGTCCCCGGGAGTGCGGGAACCGCCCGAAACCCACGAGTTCCCGGACCGTCAGCCGGGTGACGAAGTGGTTCTCCTGCCGGAGGATCGATGCCGTCCTGGCGAGCTCGCGGCTCGGGGTCCGGGTGATGTCGTGCCCACCGATGGTGACGGTACCCGTGGTCGGTTCGGTCAACCGGCCGATGATCGTCAACATCGTGGACTTGCCCGCCCCGTTCGGTCCGACGAGCGCGGTGATGCCCCCGCCGGGGACGCTCAGGGTGAGCGGGCCGAGGACCGTGGTGTCCCCGTAGGTCTTGGTGACGTCCGACAGGGTGATCACAGGGCGCCCTTCCGCAGCAGGTGGACGATGAAGAAGAGCCCACCCGCGAACTCGATGATGACCGACAGCAACCCGGCCGCGTAGAACACGTGGCGGAGCACGAAGTAGCCGCCGAGCAGGGTGACGACGCTGAGGAGGAACGCGAAGGGCAGCACGTGGCGGTGCTGGGACGAACCCGTCAACTGGTAGGCGAGGGTGGCGACGATGAACCCGAAGAACGTCATCGGCCCCACCAGGGTCGTGGAGATCGAGATCAGCACCGAGGTGAGGATCAGCAGCACGGTGACCTCGCGCTTGTAGCGCAGACCGAGGTTCGTCGCCGTGTCCCGGCCCAGCGCGATCACGTCCAGGTGGTGGCGCCGCCGCCAGACGACGCCGAGCGCGATCGCGATCACCAGCGCCGCCCACGGCAGGTACGCCTCGTTGGACATGCTCAGGTTGCCGAACAGCCGCGCCGAGAGCACGTCGAACTCGCTCGGCGTGAGCAACCGCTGCATGAACGAGGACAGCGAGCCGAAACCGACGCCGAGGACGACCCCGACCAACAGCATCACGTGCAGGTTCCCGCGCCGTCCCGAGAACAACCAGGTGTAGAGCACGGTCGCGAAACCCACCATGAGCAGGCTCTGGATCGCGACCTTGGCCAGCCCGTCGGTGGCCGCCGCGGCGGCACCGCCGAAGAAGAACACGAGCGCGGTCTGGATGACCACGTAGACGGCCTCGAGCCCCATGATCGAGGGGGTGAGGATGCGGTTGTTGGTCGCGGTGTGGAACAGCACGGTGGCGACCGCCTGGCAGCAGGCGACGATCAGGATGGTCGCCACGGTGGTGAACCGCATCTCGACGGCGAGCCAGAAACCCCGGCTCCCCGGGGTGGAGGGGATGTTCCACACCAGGACCCCGACCACGGCGGCGACGGCCACCAGGCCGAGAACGGCGAACCTCGGCCAGAGCCGGGGTGCGCTCCGCCGGTCCCGGTCGACGTCGGGGGCGTGAGCGGGACGGGTGGGGAGGGATGTGCTGGTGTCAGCCATGACGACGCTGCCTCAGGAGAAGCGTGATGAAGACCGCGGCACCGAGGATGCCGAGGATCATCGAGACGGGGATTTCGAACGGCATCCGGATGACCCGTCCCACGATGTCGCAGAGCGTGACGATGGCGATGCCACCGAGGCACACCCAGGGCAGGTTGGACCGGAGGTTGTCGCCCCGGACCATCGAGACCAGGTTGGGGACGACGAGGCCCAGGAAGGGCAGGAACCCGACGACGACGGTCGTGATCCCGCTGGCGATCGCCACGAGGGTGGTGCCCACCAGCATCACGTGGTTGTAGTTGACCCCCACGTTGGTCGCCACATCCTTGCCCAACCCGGCCACCGTGAACCGGTCCGCGACCACGTAGGCGATCACCACGACGATCGCCACGACCCACAGGAACTCGTACCGGCCGCGCACCACGCTGGTGAAGCTGCCCGTGAACCAGGTGCCGAGCATCTGGAGCAGCTGGGTCGAGACCGCCAGGTAGGTGGTGAACGCCGAGACGACCGCGCCGAGCATGATCCCGATGAGGGGGACGATCAGCGAGGAACGCAGCGCCACCCGACGCAGGATGGTGAGGAACACCAGGGTGCCGACGAACGCGAAGCAGCTCGCCACCGCCATCCGGGTGGACAGGGTGGCCTGCGGGGCGACGATCACGGTCAGCAGGAGTCCGAGCGTGGCCCATTCGGTGGTGCCGGTGGTCGTGGGTTCCACGAAGCGGTTCTGGGTGATGAGCTGCATGATCAACCCCGACACGCTCATGGCGCAGCCCGCGAGGACGAGCGCCGACGTGCGGGGTATCCGCGTGATCCAGAACATCTCGGCCCCGAACTCCTGGCCCCCGATGTCGTACACGCCGACGAACAGGGACGCCACCACCAGGCCCAGGACGAGCACGGTGGCGACGGGGAGCGCGGCGATCCGGGTCAGGGCTCCGAAGCGGGCTCCCGGCCGGGCGGGGAACCCTTGTCGTGTGGTGTGAGTCATGATGTCGACGTCGGGGGTGCGCGTGGACCGGAACGGTCCACGCGCAC